>CAISYQ010000308.1 GCA_903889735.1 uncultured Methylibium sp. | reverse complement strand
CCGGCGCCGGGTGCGCGGCGCGCAGGCGTCCCCGCATGGCCTGTACCTCGGCGCGCAGCGCGGCCGGGTCGCGCGGCGCTGCCAGTACCGCCCGCCGCACCGCCTCCACGCGCGGCGCGAGCGTGGCGTCGCCCGCGCACCAGCGGGCCCGGGTGATGGCCTGGTGCTCCCAGGTCCAGGCGGCATTGCTGCCGCGCCCGGCTTGGTAGCGCTCGAAGGCGTCGATCGAGGTCACCAGCAGGCCCGAGTTGCCGTTGGGCCGCAGCGCGGTGTCGATGTCGAACAGCTCACCCGCGGCGGTGCGCAGCGTCAGCCAGGGGATCAGCTTGCGCACGAAGGTGGCGTAGACCTCGGCGGCGCGGTCGGGGTCGGGCTCGTCGTGGTCGTCGTAGAGGAAGACCACGTCGAGGTCGCTGCCGTAGCCCAGCTCCTTGCCGCCGAGCTTGCCGTAGGCAACCACGGCGATGCGGGGCGATTCGCGGTGGCGCTGCTTCAGGTGCTGCCAGGCCCAGCGGATCGCGCAGTCGAGCGTTGCATCGGCCAGCGCCGAGAGGTCATCGGCCACCTGCTCCACGCTGAGGTCGCCCTCAACGTCGCGCACCAGCGTGCGGAACACCTCCGCATGGTGGGCGCGGCGCAGCGTGTCGAGCAGGGCCTCCTCGTCGGCCTGACCGCCGCGCGCCCAGGCGTCGCGGCGTTGGTCGAGATCGTGCAGGTAGGCCTCGCGGTCGAAGCGGTCGTGCAGTTCGCGGGCGTCGGCGAGCTCGTCGATCACGCCGGGGTGGCGCATCAGGTAGCGCATCGGCCAGCGCGCCAGGCCCAGCAGCCGCAGCAGCCGGCCCAGCACCTCGGGGCGCTCCACGAGCAGCGCGAGGTAGTTCTCGCGCCGCAGCAGCGGCTCCAGCCAGTCGATGAAGCGCAGCACCGCCTCATGGGGCTCGCGCGGTCCGGTCGGGCGGGGCGGCAAGTCCTCGGCCAGCAGGGCGGCGCGGCCGATCAGCCGGGCCAGCCGGGCGCGGCTCTCGTCGCGCAGCAGCCCGACCTTGGCGCTGGCCGCGAAATCGCGCACCCGGGCGGCCACCGGCGCGGGCAGGCGCTCGAGGAAGCCCTCGCTGTCCAGCGCCGGCGGCGGTCCGCCGCAGCCCTTGCAGCCGGTCGGCGCGGGGGCCGGTGTGCGGCCGTCGTGCAGCAGGGCATCGAACTCGGTCGCGACGAACTCCCGGTGCGTGCCCAGGCGGTCGAGCAGCAGGCAGGCGTCGGCCGTGCAGGGCAGGCCCATCGAGCGGCCGATCCAGGCCAGATCGGTGTCGTCGGTCGGCAGCAGGTGGGTCTGCTGGTCGTCCAGGTACTGGATGCGGTGCTCGACCTGGCGCAGGAAACCGTAGGCCTCGGCCAACCGCTGGGCGGTCTCGCGTTTCATCACGCCCACGGCCACCAGGCGGTCCAGTGCGGTCAGGGTCGAGCGGGTGCGCAGCTCGGGGAACTGGCCGCCGCGCACCACCTGCAGCAGCTGCACGGTGAACTCGATCTCGCGGATGCCACCGCGCGAGAGCTTCACGTCATTGGCCCGCTCCGGCCGCCCTGCGGCGCGCCGGGCGGCTTCCTCGCGGATGCGGCGGTGCAGCTGGCGCAGGCCCTCGAAGACGCCGTAGTCCAGGTAGCGCCGGTAGACGAAGCCGACCACCGTGTCGCGCAGCAGATGGGCCTCGCCGCTGACCATGGCCGCGGCGGGCGCCACCACCCGGCTCTTGAGCCAGGCGAAGCGTTCCCACTCGCGGCCCTGCACCAGGAAATACTCCTCCAGCATCGCCAGGCTCACCGCCGCCGGCCCGGAGTTGCCATTGGGCCGCAGCGCCAGGTCAACGCGGAACACCTGGCCGTCGTCGGTGGTGTCGCCGATCAGCGCATAGAGCCCCCGCGCGACCTGCCCGAAGTACTCGTGCGCGCTGATCACGCCGCCGCCATCAGCGCGGCCGGTGGTGCTCACCTCGTCCTCGTAGACGTAGATCAGGTCGATGTCCGATGAGACATTGAGCTCGCGCGCGCCGAGCTTGCCCATGCCCAGCACCCAGAAGGCCGAGCGGTGGCCATTGGCCTTGAGGGGGGCGCCGTGCCGGGCGTCCTGCTCGGCGAAGGCCTGGGCCAGCGCCCGGTCCAGCACCACCTCGGCCAGCAGGCTCATGGTCCGCGTCACCACCTCCAGCGGCGCCGCCTGCTCGATGTCGAGCACCGCCAGCCGCTCGATGACCAGGTGGCGCGCCACGCGCAGCGCCGAGCCCAGCGGCCGATCGGTCGCGAGCAGCTGGTCGATCAGGGCCTCGATCCGTCCGCGGTCCGGCTCGCCCGCCGGCAGCAGGCCCAGCTCGGCCGCATAGCGGCGGCGGATGCGCTGGACGAAGCGCGAGTGCGCCGCTTCGGCGGTGTGGGCGGCCTGGGGGGCGGTGTTGGCGGTGTGGACCCCCTGGGCTGCGGCCAGTCCCTGGCCACTCGACGGGTGCGGCGCGGGCGCCTGGGCGGAGGGCGGCGGCATCGTCATGGCGCCGGACGCGAACGGCAGGTCCCAGGCTGGGCCCGGTCAATCGCGATACCGGGCTTTCCAGGGCCGCCGTTGGGGCCGGATCTGGGGTTACGCTTCTGGCTGTGGCGGGGGGCTGGGGCTTTCCTCGCCGCGACGGCAGGAGGCGGCCAAGCTCCGGCCCACCCTGCGCGACGGGGAAGCCGGCCTGCGAGCCGGGCCGGCCGGTCGCCGCTGCCTGTCACCATGCCATCCATCCTGACCTCCGAACCCGCCACCGCCGCACCGCCTGCCTCGCCCGTTCCGTCCGTCTTGCGGAATCGGCGTCTGCAACGCCAGACCCTCGGAGCGCTGCGCTGGCTCTTCCTTGGACTGCTGACGGTCCTCAGTATGACGACCGTGCTGTGGCTCGTCCTGCAGTGGGTCATTCTGCCGCGCATGGAGGCCTGGCGGCCGGCCCTGGAGCGCCATGTCAGCGCCACGCTCGGCCGGCCGGTGCGCATCGGCGCGATCGAGGTGCTCGACACCGGCCTGGGCTGGTCGGGCACGGTCGAGTTGCAGCAGGTCGTGCTGCTCGAGCCGCGCAGCGGGCGCGAGGCGCTGCGCCTGCCGCGCGTGCAGGCCATGTTCTCGCCGACCTCGCTGCTGCCCGGCTGGGACGGCGTGTGGCGGCTGCGCTTTCGGCAGCTGCTGATCGACGCGCCCGAGCTCCAGGTGCAGCGCGATGCCGCCGGCCGCTTCTCGATTGCCGGCCTCGAGGTCGGTGCGGCGAGCGACGGGGGCGAGGCGCTCGCCGACTGGTTCTTCAGCCTCCCCGAGTTCGCGGTCCGCGGCGGTCGGGTGGTGTGGAGCGACGCGCTGCGCGACGCCCCCCCGCTCACGCTGAGCGCCGTCGATCTGGTGGTGCGCAGTGGCGTGCGCCGCCACGCCATCCGCCTGGATGCCACACCGCCGGCCGATTGGGGCGGTCGCTTCTCGCTGCGCGGGCAGTTCACCCAAGCCCTGCTCGCGCCGCTGCGGCCGGGGGCGGGCGAGGTTGCGCCGGCAGCGCGCCGCCTGCTGGCACGCCCCGGCAACTGGCGCCACTGGCGCGGCACGGTCTATGCCGAGGGGTTGGACCTCGACTTCGCGCCGCTGCAGCGCCATGCCGCGCTGCCGATGGCCCCGGTGCAGGGCCGGGGTGCACTGCGGGCCTGGATCGATGTGCTGGACGGCGAGCCGCGGGGGCTCACGGCCGACCTGCGCCTGAGCGATCTCTCGCTGCCCCTGGGCGAGGGCCCCGCAGCGCTGGCGCTGTCCCGCCTCGAGGGGCGGCTGGCGCTGCGGCGGGAGGCGGCGGCCCGCGGCGCGGAGACGCGGTGGTCGGCCGAGCTCCGGCAACTGGCCTTCGCCACCGCCGATGGCCTCGACTGGCCGGCCACCGACGCCCGACTGGCCTGGCGCCTGGCGGATGGCGGCGCCCTTGCAGGAGGCGAGCTGAGCGCAGCCCGCCTGGACCTGTCCCTGCTCGCCCCGGCCCTCGCCCGGCTGCCTCCGGGCGGGGCCGGTGCCGGGCTCGAGGCCCGCCTGGCCGAGCTCGGTGCCCGTGGCGAGGCCCTGGG
>CAISYQ010000307.1 GCA_903889735.1 uncultured Methylibium sp. | reverse complement strand
TCGCTGCGCGATGTCGTCCGCGGCATCGCGCGAGTGACGCATCGCCACAGCAGCCTGGGCGCAGCGCTCGGCCACCTCGGCGCTGCCCACGGCGACCGCCAGGGCCTCGGTCCAGCGGGCGGTCCGCGCATGCCGCCCGACATGCCGGCCCACGCCCAGGCGCTGCAACCGGTGGGCGTTGTCGAACTGGTCGTGTGCGAAGGCGCACACGAGCTGCGGCACACCTGCGGCCAGCGCCTGGGCGCAGGTGCCGATGCCACCGTGGTGGACCAGTGCAGCGAGCCGTGGCACCAGCCGCTCGAAGGGCACATAGGGCAAGTGCAGGCAGTTCGGCGGCAGCGGGTTCGGGAGCTGGTCGGCATAGGGCGTGACCAGCACCGCCCGCAGGCCCAGGGCTCGGCAGGCCGCGACCGCCTTGGCGAAGAAGCCCCATCCATGGGCCATGGCCGAGCCGGGGGTGATGCCCACCGGCGGCGGGCCCGCGGCGAGGAATTGCGCCAAGGGGTCCAGTGCATTCACCGAACCCAGGGAGCCTGGATGCTCGGGCAAGGCATCGTCCGGCCCCGTCGTCCCCACCCCAGGCTGCAAGAAGAAGGGGAAACCGGTCACCACCGCTTGGGGTGGCCAGTCGGGCTGGGGCGGGGCGAACCATTCCGGCCAGGCGGCGATCACGAGGTCGGGCGAGTGCAGCCACCCGCTCACCACGCGGCGCACCGGCGGCAAGCCCAGCCGGGCGCGGACGCGGTTCAGCGCGGGGGCCACGAGCGGGTCGAGGAAGAGCCCTTCCACCGCGCCCAGCACCGCCCGTGCCGCGGTCGGCGGCAGCCAGTCCAGCCCGCCGAGACCGGGCAGCCGCGGCGGTGACGCGCCGGAGAAGAGGCACATCGGAGACAGGTGCAGGGTCGCGCCCGGGTTGCCGAGCTGCTCCTGCAGCAGGCGCAGGTGCCAGGCCAGGGTGCTGCCGACCAGCACGGTGTCGGGTCTCACGCGCGGCAAGGCCACGGCGTGGGCCGCCAGCAAGCCGGCCAGCAGCTCGCGCACCAGGAGGGCGAAGCCGCGCAGCGGGCTCCACAGCCCGGGGAGGCGCACGATGCGTTCGTAGTCGCCAACCTCGCCCACTGGCAGAAAGCCGAGCCCCGCCGCCTCGATCCGCGCCTGGAACCAGGGCGAGGCCAGCAGCTCGACCTCATGCCCGCGGCGCTGGAGCGCCTGCCCGAGGGCGATGAAGGGGTGGACATCCCCGGCGCTGCCGAGGGCGGACATCAGGAAGTGCATGGGGAGGCGTCGCGGTCAGCCCGGCGGGGAGGTGTCCAAGAGACCCGCGAGGACGGCACGTCAAAAAGTGGGTGGGTCAGCATCCGATGGGGAGCGCCGCGAGGCCATCTCCTGCGCCCGGGCCGTCGCGCCCTCCACCGCCCCTCAGCCAGCGTCGAACTGCTGCGGGTTGCGGCCTTGGAAGGGGGCGTAGAAGGCCTTGATGAAGACCATGTCGCGGTCGATGTCGCCGGTCGGGTAGAACACCGGCCCCAGCCCGCCCCGCTTGTCAGCGTAGTCGATGTAGGCCATCACGATGGGCAACTCGGCCCCGAGGGCAATGTAGTAGAAGCCCGTCTTCCAGCGTTGCACCTTGCTGCGCGTGCCCTCGGGCGGCACCACGAGCTGCAGCGGCGCATCGGCCGCCTTCAGCGCCTCGACCGTGGCCGCGACGAGCTGGTTCGACTGCTCCCGCCGCACCGGGATGCCGCCGAGCCAGCGCATCAGCCCACCGAAGGGTGGGCTGAAGATCGAGGCCTTGCCCATCCAGCGGATGTTGAGGCGCAAGGCAAAGGCCGCCATCAGCGTGTAGGGCAGGTCCCAGTTGCTGGTGTGGGGTGCGGCGATCAGCACGCAACGGTTCGCCTCGGCCGGCAGGTTGCCCTCGATGCGCCAACCGGCCAGCCTCATGTAGGCGAGGGAGCCGGCGCGGAGCAGCGTGCTGACGACGGGAGTTTCAAAGACGGTTCGACCCATGGCCGAAGCATAGCCCGACCAATGCGGTACCCGCGGCTTGCGCGGCGTCAAGGTTCGGGGCGTTTCAGCGCCCAACAATCTCTGGTCAGCAGGAGCTCCGTCGCCCTGCCCCCCTGCAGGCCCATTTCCGAAACACCCCACGCAAGACTCAAGGGGCCACCCCAAAAATACCGACCATGAGCGACATGACCGCCGACCTCACCCCCGCGCTCGAATCCACCGATGACGCGCTGCCCAGCGGGTCAGCCGAGGCCCCCGCCATCCCCCCGCCCGTCCTTGATGCCCTGCGAAAGCAGCTCCTCAACCGGGCCGCGGCCTTGCGTCTGGAACTGGCTGGCGCGCAAGGGCAGGCGGCCCTCGGACGGGACGAGGAGATGGACCGGGTGGGTGACCGCAAGGACGCCGCGGCCGAGGCCGTGAGGCTGACCGTGGCAGACGCTGAAATGCAACGCGACCTCGATGAATGGCACGAGGTCGAGGCGGCGCTGCAGCGCCTACGCGACCACCGCTACGGGCTCTGTGCTGATTGCGAAACGGCCATCGCCCTGCAGCGGCTGCAAAGCCAGCCGGCCGCCTCGCGGTGCACCGCCTGCCAGCAGCAGGCCGAGGCGCGGCACTGAGGCACTGAGTTTCACCGCCCAGGAAGCTGGGCCCGAGGCACGTCAGCCCGCGAGCCCGCCTCAGGCACCCCTCTCGCCCAACTCAGTCAACTTCGCAAGCCAGCGCTGGCGCGCCTTGTCTGTGCCTTCAACGCTGCCGACCAGGGTCTCTTGTACCGGCGCGATGCCGGCAAAGCCCAGGATGTTGCGCTCCAGCGCCTTGAGGCTGTGGGCTTGGAAGACCCAGCGGTAGACGATGGCGGGCATGCCCATGGTCACCACCAACCGGGCTGACCGACCGCCCAGCAGCTTGTTCCAACCGGCGCCCCCGGTGGGCTGGATCGCGAAGCCCGGCCGCACCACCTGCTCGAGGAAGCCTTTCAGCAGCGCCGGCATCCCCCCCAGCCAGAGCGGGAAGAAGATCACCAGGTGCTCGGCCCGCAGGATGGCCTCCTGAACCGGCGCCAGCGCCGGCGGGACCTCGCCGCTGTCCCATTCGGCGCGGGTGCGCAGCAGTGGGAAATCCAGCGTGGCCACGGTCACGGTCTCGACCACATGGCCGGCCTCGCGGGCGGCCGCAGCGTAGGCATCGGCCAGCGCATGGCCGAAATGCGTCGGCTGAGGATCGGGGTGCCCCTGGATCAGGAGGATGCGCCGCCCCATGGTGCTTGGCTCAGGATGCAGGACAGGGGCAAAGACGCGCCGCTTGCGCTGGACCAGCGGCAGTGGCCGGCTCACGAACGCTCAGGCCAGTTGCTCCGTGCCGTTGTGCCAGACCATCCAGGCCGGGAGCTCGCCCGCCATGCCCTCTAGCGAGCGCATCCAATCGCCCTGAAGGGCCCACCAAGCGGCCAGCGAGGCCGTCTGCAGCGCCATGAACTGGTCTAACAGTTGGTTTTCCATGCGCAGCCACTCGGCCAGGGGATCGGCTTCCGAGCCGCCACCCTCGTGAGGCGCATATGCGATCGTCTTCTTCGTCATCCCTGTCTCCTCGGTGCACCTGATGAGGGACCCCGCGGCGGCCCACTCTTTGAATGAATGTAGGCCCGGTGCCAGTGCGTCACTTGACGCCGCGCAAGCCCCGCAGCGGGACCCGCGCCTGCGCCCCTGGGAGGCATTCGTGTGACCCGCCTTCCTCAGGGCATGAGGCCCTGCGGCACCGATTCCCCCATGCCCTGCAGCGGGCCGAGCGGATTCCACCGATCCTCGACCATTTCGATGTTGGGCTGTCCCCCATGGTTGCGGAACAGCACGACCCCGTGTCGCAGCAGCACCACGCCCTCGAACCGCCAGCCATAGGTGCGTGTCACGCGGTGGAAGTTGAGGAAATCGGCCACGAAGCCGCCGCGCCGCTCGCGCTCGACCCGGCCAAAGCGAAACAGCAAGGCATGGCAGGCCTGCTCGGCCGCGATGCAATCGCGGATGCCCCGGTCGATGCCGTCCAGCGGGGAGCTCGGGTGCACCAGCAGCCCGACCCATTGCGGATACGGAACCTGCTGGACATTGGCGCTGCGGCTGACATCGAAGCCCTTGGCCTTGAGGTCGGCCAGTGTGGCCTCGTAGGGGGTCACGGCCTCGAGCGCCTTGCGCGCCGCCTCATAGCTCTCGAAGGGCGAGATGTCCTGGGACTCGCTGCGCGGCAGCAACGCTCCGCAACCCGCCAGGGCCGCGCAGACCAGCATGGCGACTACCGGGGAAAGATGGATGGTCGGACCCTGCACCGCTGCAGTGTCGGCGGCCCCAAGCGCCAATAGATGATCTGGCGCAAGTTCGGCCGCGGTGTCGGGTCTAGAGTCGTTCCGGATGGACAGGAGGAGCAGCCGCAGCATGAAGGTCGTGGAGAGCGGGACGACTCGCAGGGTTCGGTCCATCGGTCTTCGACGGACCTTGCCGTGGCAACCGTGAAGTCCCGGGATGAGGCCTTGAAGGAAGCGAAGCTGCAGGAGGCAAGCCCGCAACCGCCGGGTTGGCCGGCGCCGGGTCTTCGGGCTCAGGCGGTCCGCGCCGCGCTCAATCCGTCAGGCCCCGCAGATCCAGCCGAACCAGCAACGCAGGCCACCCCAGCAGCCCTGGCCCCGTCGATGCATCAGGCGCAGGCCACGCTGAGTGGGGCGGCCCGCCGCGCCGGCTCGCGCGAGCGCGGCGGCAGCCCCTGGCTCGGCCGCCGCAACCCGCCGTCCCACCAATTCGCGATGTACCAGGCGCTGGAGCGGTCGCTGCTGGCGCTGTGGCCCTCGCAGGGGGGGAGCGTCGCGCCCGCCACAGCGCTCGGCGCCTTCGCCGACTGGGCCATGCACCTGGCGCTGTCGCCGGCCAAGCAGTGGGAGCTGGCGGGGCTGGCCGGCGAGCAGGCCGCGCGCTGGGGGCGCGCCGCGATTTCCGGACCGGCCGATGACTGCTGGTGCGTCGATCCCCTGCCCCAGGACAAGCGCTTCGACGACGCCCGCTGGCGCGAGCGCCCCTTCGTTTGGTTCGCGCAGGCCTTCCTGCTGCGGCAGGAATGGTGGCAATGCGCCACCACCGCCGTGCCAGGGGTCTCCCACCACCACGAGCAGATGGTGAACTTTGCCGCCCGCCAGTGGCTGGACATGGTCTCGCCGTCGAACTCGGTATTGGCCAACCCGGTGGTCCTGAACCGCAGCGTGGGCGAGGCCGGCGCCAACCTCGTGCGCGGCGCGCTGCACGCCGCCAGCGATGCCTGGCTGGATGCGACCGACAAGCCGCCCCAGGGCGCAGAGACCTTCAAGGTGGGCGTGAACGTGGCCATGACCCCGGGCCGGGTCGTCCTGCGCAACCGCCTGATCGAGCTGATCCAGTACGCCCCGACGACACCCACCGTCCATCCGGAGCCGGTGCTGATCGTGCCGGCCTGGATCATGAAGTACTACGTGCTCGACCTGGAGCCGGCCCATTCCCTGGTGAAGTTCCTGGTCGACCGCGGCTTCACCGTGTTCATGATTTCCTGGAAGAACCCGCAGGCCGAGGACCGCGACCTGGGCCTGGACGATTACCACCGGCTCGGCCTGCGCGCCGCGCTCGAGGCCCTGGACGCTGCCATGCCCTCGCGCCCGGTGCATGCCGTCGGCTACTGCCTGGGCGGCACGCTGCTCGCCATGGGTGCGGCGGCACTCGGCCGCGAACGCCCCAAGGCCCTCAAGAGCCTCACCTTCCTGGCAGCCCAGACCGATTTCACCGACCCGGGTGAGCTGTCGCTCTTCATCGACGAAAGCCAGATCGCCTGGCTCGAGAACACCATGGCGAGCCGGGGATTCCTCGACAAGCGTCAGCTGCGGGCGACCTTCCACATGCTGCGCTCGCGCGACCTGGTGTGGTCCTACCGGCTTGCCACCTACCTGCTGGGCGAGCGCGCGCCAGTGACCGCCCTGATGGCCTGGAACGCCGACGGCACCCGGCTGCCCTTTCGCATGCACAGCGAGTACCTGCGTGCGCTCTACCTCGACAACGCGCTGGCGCATGGCGAATACCGCCTGGAAGGCGTGCCCATCAACCTGGCCGACATCCAGGCGCCCATCTTCAACGTGGGCACGGTGCAGGACCATGTGGCGCCCTGGCGCTCGGTCTACAAGCTGCACCAGTTCACCAACGCCGACCAGACCTTCGCGCTGACCGCCGGCGGGCACAACGTCGGCATCGTCAACCCGCCCGGCCAGACCGCCTCGAGCTACCGGCTGCGCCATTGGGCGTCCGGCGACCGGCGGCTGACACCCGACGAATGGCTGGCGGCCACGCCGCCGGTTGATGGCTCGTGGTGGACGCCCTGGACCGCGTGGCTGGCGCGGCACTCCGCGCGCCGTGTACCACCGCCCCCGCTTCTCCCCTCGCTCGGGCCTGCGCCCGGGCGCCATGTGCTTGAAACCTGAAAGGACGCCACCATGACTCCCAGCCCCACCACCGCCACCCAGGACCAGCTCGCGCAGGATTTGCGCGCCGTGGTGAACGATGCCGACGCGCTGTTGAAGCAGGTCGACCGCAGCAGCGGCGACACCCAGCTCGATGCCCTGCGCGAGCGACTGGCCTCGCAGCTGCAGCGGGTGAAGCATCAATTCAACGAATTCCAGGACACGACCGCCGACCGGGCCCGCGAGGCCGCGCGCAAGGCCGACCTCACGGTGCAGGCCCATCCCTATGCCGCGATCGGCGTGGCCGCCGCGCTGGGGGCGGCGGCCGGGCTGCTGATGGCACGCCGTCGGTGAGCGGCTGTCCATGAGCCAGGAGTGGGCGCCTGCGGCGCGGGAGGTTGCCGCCACCTTGCTCGATCTGGTGCAGACGCGGCTGGATCTCGCGGCCACCGAGATTGAGCTGTCGAGACTGAGGCTCGCCCAGCGCGGTCTGTGCCTGCTCGCGGGGCTGTTCTTCGCCGGCCTGGGGCTGGTGTTTGCCGCTGCCTTGCTGGTGCTGGTGTCGTCCGAGAGCAACCGCCCCCTGGTGCTGGCCCTGCTCAGCGGGATCTGCCTCGCCGCCGCAGCGGCGCTCGCGTGGCGCTGGCACCGCCTCAGCGCGCACACCGCACCGATGCTGCAAGCCACCCTGGAGGAGTTGCGCAAGGACCGCGACGGACTTATCGCCTCGATCTGGCCATGAGGAGCTGCCGCGAGCGGCAGCTGGTGCAGCGGCGCGACATCCTGGTCGCCACCGCCGCACTCCAGCGCGCCCAGCTGGTCCATGGCCTGCGCCAAGCCCCCTGGATGACCGCCTTGCGCGGACTTCGCACCGCTTGGCGGGTCTGGCGCCTCGTGCGCAGCCTGCTGAGGCGATGACCGAAATTGGCCAATCGGTGGGGCAGAAGCCCTGGTGTTCTTCAACGCGGGGGCCGCGGGCCGCTGGCCATGAGTCCGCGCCAACCTTGGCGCCTGCCCAACCGGTTCAGGCCGGGGCCGTCTGCCGCTCGCCCTTGGCCGGGTCCGGCGCGGGGTTGACCGCGCACCGGTTCACCACCCGCGGCAGCTTGCCGGTGCGGCCCTGCACCTGGGGTACGCCCCTCTGCACCTCGAGCCTCAGACCCGTCAGGCCCTGGGCGCGCAGGTGGGCGATCAGGACCCGGCGTGCGCATGCCAGCGCCGCCTCGCCGCCGTCATGGACCACGGTGAGGCCGAGCTGGCGGGGTCCCTCCTGAACCAGCTGGAAGTCGAACAGGCCGGCGTCTTCCTCCAGCACCGTGGTGAGGGCCAGCGGTGGCAGGCGCACGCCATGGCCGTCTGCCGCGGTCAGGAGCAGGGCATCGTCAACGCGGCCCTGCACCTCGACCACCGGCAGCGCGGAGCCGCAGGCACAGCGCCTGGGGTCGAGCCGCACCCGGTCGCCGAGGTCGTAGCGGATCAGCGGCTGCACATGGTTGGCCAGGTTGGTGAGCAGCACGGTGTGGCCCGGCTCGCCGTCAGGCACCGGCCGCCCGCTGGCATCGACCGGTTCCAGGATCGCCCAGTCGCTGTTGAGGTGCAAGTGCTGCTGATCGCACTCGGATGCCAGCGCCAGGAATTCCGACGCGCCGTAGCTGGCATGGACCGGGCAACACAGGCCACGGCTGATCGCCGCGCGCACCGCCTCGCTCAAGGCCTCACCGCCGGTCAGCACCTCGGCCAACGGCAGATCGAGGCGGCCCGCCTCAGCCTCCTCGGCCAGCATCAGCGCGGCCGTTGGATAGGTGGCCAGCAGGGTGGGCTGCCAGGCCGAGAGCGCGGCCAGCAGTTCGCGACGCGGCTGGAGCAGCGAGAAGCCGCGCAGGCGGCGCGCCATGCCGGGCAGGAGCCGCCGCAGCCGCTCGAGCGAAACCGTGCTGGCGAAATGCCCGCCGGTCGCCCCGACGAAGGCGATGCGCTCGGCCGCGAAGAAGGGGTCGGCACACCGGCGCCATGCCGCCGAGACGGGGCGCCGCAGCGCCTCCAGCGTGTCATAGACCGCCATCGCCTGGGTGTCCTGCACGAAGACGCCCGACACCCCCGTGCTGCCCGAGCTCTCCCAGACGGTGTAGCCACCCTCGAAGGCCTGGCCGATGCGGGCCGGGTCGGCGATGAAGCGCCGCAGCGCCGCCAGGTTGAGGCGGGGGTCGGTGACCCAGTCATCGAAGCGCAGCATCAGCGCCTCCTTGGTGACGGGCGGCTGCTGCTCCAGGCGGCTCCCATAGCGCGCGAAACGTTCGCGGTAGAAGGCCGAGCCGCGTGCCGCGTCCAGCAAGGCCTCGAGCCGGCGCTGTCGCCGCTGGGTCAGCGCCGCGGACGGGGCACCGGGCACCAGCGCGACATCAAAGGCGACCGAGGCCGCGAACCAGGGATCGGGCAGAAACCACATGGACTCCATCATCGCGCTGCAGGCCGGTGGGCGCACTCACGCGATGCACCGCGCTTGATGTGACGCAAGGCCACACCCCCCCAACGCTTCCTAGACTGCCCTGACTGCAATCCGCCTTCCCGTTCCAAGGAGCTGCCATGGCCGCACTGATCCGCACCGACGACCCGTTTTCGGACCTTGTTCGCCGCTTCATGGCCCCGACGATGGTCGAGGCTGCCCGGGGCACCGACATGCCCATCGAGCTGCGCGAGACCGAGACCCGCTACACCCTGCAGGCCGAGATCCCCGGCGCCCGGCGCGAGGACATCCAGGTGAGCATCGAGGGCCGCCGCGTCTCCATCACCGCCAGATTCCGGCCCGATCCGGAGGAGGCGGCCGCCGCGAGGCCGCTGCTGCGCGAGACGCGGCGCATCCAGGCCAGCCGCAGCCTGTCGCTGGCCTGGGAGATCGACGAACCGGGGGCGGCCGCCCGGTTCGAGAACGGCGTCCTGATGCTGACGCTGCCCAAGCGTACCGGCGCGCAGGGTCGGCAATTGCCGGTTCGTTGAGCGCCATGACGCTTCCGCAACGAGCCTCCTGCGGCCGGGCCCTTGCCAGATGAAGAGCCTGCTTGTGCAACTCGATGGCACAGCGCGCTGCGCCGTGCGGCTCCAGCTTGCCACAGATCTGGCGCGGCGGCATGGCTCGCGGCTGACGGCGCTCTTTGCGAGCACGCCACCGCTGATGGATTTTCCTTTCGCCTACACAGCCGAAACCGTGCCGGTCCAGGCGCTGGAAGACCTCCACCTGGCACGGCGCGAGCGGGCGATGTCGACCTTCCGAACCTATGCATTGGGGGCCGAAGCCGCGTGGACGGAGCTGGGTGTCGAATCGGTGGTCCGGGGCGTCGCCGCCCAGGCGTTGTACGCCGACCTGATGCTGCTGGGCCAGCACGACCCGCAGGCCCCGGCCCGCGAGCTGCCCGCGGATTTCGTGCCGTCGGTGATGCAGGCCAGTGGCCGACCGGCTCTCGTCGTGCCCCACAGCGGTCGGTTCGAGGCGGTCGGCGGTCGTGTCCTCGTGGCGTGGAAGCCGAGCGCCGAGTCGGCCCGCGCGCTGAGCGCTGCGCTGCCGCTGCTGAGACTGGCACAGCAGGTCACGGTGGTGCAATGGGGGCATGTGCCGCCCGCGAACCATGGTCAGGCGCTGGACATCGACATCTACCTGCGCCTGCACGGCGTCACCGCCACCTTCCAGCGCCATACCGAGACGCCAGTGGGGATCGGAGAGCTGCTGCTCTCGCGGGCGGCCGACCTGGGTGCCGACCTGCTCGTGATGGGCTGCTATGGCCACAGCCGGGCGCGCGAGTTCCTGCTCGGCGGCGCCACCCGCACGGTGCTGGACTCGATGACGATCCCGGTGCTGATGAGCCATTGAGCCGCCGCTGACCCACCGCTGAGAAGCCACCGAGTCCCGTCCGCCCGCCGCGATGAGCATCCGCCACCTCGAGCAGCTGCTCGAGCCCGCCTCCGTGGCCGTGATCGGCGCCTCCGACCGGCCCGCCAGCCTGGGTGCAACCGTCTGGCGCAACCTGCGATCGGGCCGCTTCCTAGGCCCCGTGTTCGCGGTCAATCCGCGGCTGTCCCGTCTGGAGGGGCAGCCCGTGTTCGCCCGGGTGGCCGATCTGCCCCAGGCGCCGGAGCTGGCCGTGATCTGCACGCCGCCCGCCACGGTGGAGGGTCTGGTGCGCGAACTCGGCGTCCGCGGGACGCGCGCCGTGATCGTGATGACGGCGGGCCTCTCGGTTGCCCAAAAGCAGGCCATGCTCGAAGCCGCCCGGGTTCACCTGCTGCGCGTCCTCGGCCCCAACTGTCTGGGATTGCTGGCGCCGCACCTGGGGCTCAACGCCAGCTTCGCCCACATCGACGCCTTGCCCGGCAATCTGGCCTTCGTCTCCCAATCCGGCGCACTGGTGACCGCGGTGCTGGACTGGGCCACCTCGCGGCGGATCGGCTTCTCGCGGCTGATCTCGCTGGGCGAGCACGCCGACGTCGATTTCGGCGACCTGCTCGACTGGCTGGCCAGCGACCCGCACACCCGCTCGATCCTGCTCTACATCGAGTCGGTGGAGCAGCCGCGCAAGTTCATGTCGGCCGCGCGTGCGGCGGCGCGCAACAAGCCGGTGATCGTGGTCAAGGCCGGCCGTGCCGGCGCCGGCATCCAGGCCGCCGCCTCCCACACCGGGGCGATGGCCGGCAGCGACATCGTTTTCGACGCCGCCATCCGGCGGGCCGGGATGCTGCGCGTGGACACGCTCGGCGAGCTGTTCACTGCGGCCCAGACGCTGGCGCATTTCGGCGCCGGGCTGGGGGCACGGCTCGGTGACCGCATCGACCAGCCTTTCAACGAGGAGCTGCTGATCGTGACCAACGGCGGCGGCGCCGGGGTGATGGCGGCGGACGCTGCCGCCGCGGCCGGCGTGCCGCTGCAGGCACTGACCGAGCCGCTGCGCGATGCGCTGGACCGGGTGCTTCCGCCGACCTGGTCGCGCGCCAACCCCATCGACATCATCGGCGACGCGCCGGTCGAGCGCTACACCGCCACGCTGCGGGAGGTCTTCGCGCCGGTCGCGCCACCCCCCGCTGCCGCTCCATCCGCGCCCTCCGCGGCATCACCGCCGCCCAGGCCTTCCGACCCTCAACTGCCCGCGCCACCCGCCACCGTGCTCTTCATGCACGCACCCACCGCCATCGTGCGCAGCGAGGACATCGCCCGCGCGTGTCTGCCGATCGCCCGCGAACAGCATGGCCGGCTGATGGCCTGTTGGCTGGGCGAAACCTCCGTGGCAGCGGCACGCCGGTGCTTTGTTGAGGCCGGCGTGGCCGACTACGCCACACCCGAGGAGGCGGTGCGCGCCTTCCAGATGCTGATCACCTACCGGCGCAACCAGGCGATGCTGATGGAGGCGCCAGCCCGCTTGCCCGCCGCGAAATCGGCCACCGATGGGGCCACCGATGGGGCGCCCGAAACCCTGCCGGACATCTCGCCCGCGGGATGGCTGAACCCTTCAGACGCCGCTCGGACGTCACCCCCACCCACCGCCCCGCCGAGCGGGACCGCCGCCTCGCGCCGCGAGCAGGCGCGGGCAATCGTCGAGGCGGCGCTGCGCCAGGGTGGCGGCTGGCTCGGGGAGGACGGCATCGCGGTCCTGCTGCAGGCCTACGGCATCCCGACCGTGCCGCGCCGCACGGTGGCGCTGGTGCCGGGCCCGCACTCTGCCCTCCCTGACGACACGCTCCAGGCGCTCGAGGCCGCCGCCGCCGGTCTTGGCTGGCCCGTGGTGCTGAAGATCCGCTCGCCCGACATCACCCACAAGAGCGAGGTGGGTGGCGTGGCGCTGGACCTGCGCGACGCTGCGGCGTTGCGTGCCACCGCCCAGGCCATGCTCGCCCAGGTGCGCACACGGGCGCCCACCGCCCGGATCGAGGGCTTCACCCTCCAGGCCATGGTCTCGCGGCCCCGGGCCCAAGAGCTGATCATCGGCGCCAGCGTCGATCCCAGCTTCGGTCCTGTACTGCTCTTCGGCGCGGGCGGCACCGCGGTCGAGGTGATGGCCGACCGGGCCATCGGCCTGCCGCCGCTGAACGAGGCGCTGGCCCGCGAGATGGTCTCGCGCACCCGGGTGGCGCGCCTGCTGGCCGGCTACCGCAACCGCCCCCCCGCGCGCGTCGATGCCGTCTGCGACGTGCTGGTCGCGGTGTCGCAAATGCAGGCGGACCTGGCCGAGCTCGCCGAACTCGACATCAACCCACTGCTGGCCGATGCCGACGGCGTGCTGGCGCTGGACGCCCGCATTCGCATCGACGGCGCGGCCGGTGCCGGTGCCGGGAACTTCGCGATCCGCCCTTACCCGAGGGAGCTGGAAGAGCGCGTCGACTGGCAGGGCCGCAGGCTGCTGCTGCGGCCGATCCGGCCGGACGACGGCCCCAGCCACCAGGCCTTCGCCGAGCGGCTCTCGCCCGAGGACCTGCGTCTGCGCTTCTTCCAGCAACGGCGTGAGCTGCCCCGCAGCGAGATCGCCCGCCTCACCCAGATCGACTACGCCCGCGAGATGGCCTTCATCGCCGCCTTCGAGGGCGAGGCCGATACCCTGGGCGTGGTGCGGGCGGTGACCGACCCCGACAACGTGGAGGCGGAATTCGCCATCATCGTGCGCTCCGACCTCCATCACGGCGGCCTCGGCCGGCTGCTGCTGGACAAGATCCTGCGCTACTGCCGCGCCGAAGGCACCCAGCGCCTCGTGGGGCTGGTGCTGCCGGAAAACCGGACCATGATCGAGCTGGCCCGGGAGGCGGGGTTCAGCATCGACACCGTCCGATCGGACCGGGACGGTATCCGGCTGGCGCGGACCCTGAACCCCGAGACAACGGTGCCCCCTGCGACAGGCGCTGGTGCGGGACCAGCGCCTGCAGTGCCGGCTGGCGCGGAGTCAGCTACGCCGTGGAGTCCGTCTGCCGCAGACGCACCGCAGGCGGCCTCACCCCTGGCCATGCCCCCTGTTCCCGCCACCCCATCCCCGGCAGCATTTGAGTCGGCGCAAACCCGCCCGGGACCGTCGGCCTGAGGATGAGCCTGAACCGGACCTGCTGCAGACCGCCGCCCTCCCTGGGCCTCATGCCCCCCGGCATGAGCGGGTCGCCGAATGCAGGCCAGGCCCGATCCACCCTGACGCGCCATCGACCCTCCACCACTGAACCGCCACCGAAAGGACTTCCATGGACGGCACCTCCAGCTCCACCCCCTCCAGCAGCAACAGTTTCGCCAATGGCCGCGACCAGATCGCCACCGGACTCAAGCACTTGGTTGAAGTCGCGGACCAGCTGCTGAAGTCGGCCGCGACCGCCGGCGACCAGAAATTCGACGAGGCCCGGGCCCGGCTCGACCAGCAGCTGCGCGACCTGCGCCGCCAGCTCGATGAACTGGAAGGCAATGCGCTGCAACGGGCTCGCCAGGCCGCACGCGCCACCGACCAGGCCGTGCATTCCCACCCCTACCGGGCGGCCGGGATCGCGGCCGGCATCGGACTGCTGGTCGGGGTGCTGGCCGCACGCCGCTGACATTGACATTGACGCTGACGTTGCAGGTGGTCCTCACCTTGTCCGTCGCGTCGGTGTTGCCCCGGCACCGGATGGGGCGCTAGACCTTGCGCGGCTTCACCCGGGCCCCATCGCGAACGGACGCGGCCGGGTAGACGATCACCTCGGCGCCCGCGGTCACACCGCCGCGGATCCAGGCTTCGCTGGCGTTGCGGGCGGCCATGTCCACCGGCCGCAGCCGGGCGCGGCCGCCCTCCAGCACGAAGACCGCCATGCCACCCTGGGGCGCCCGCTGGGGGAACAGGGCGCCGACCGGCAGCTTCAGCACTTTCTCCGCCGAGACCGTGACCACGCGCACGCCGACGCGGTAGCCGTCCCCCAGCGCCCGCCAAGCCTCGGGGGGGCTGAGGAGGTCGATCACCACCCGCACCCGCTGCTCCTCCACCCCCAGGGCCGACACCTTGGTGAAGGCGGCCGGCTCGACCCGGCGCACGCGCCCGGCCAGCAAGCCCGGGCCGCCCCAGCGCTCGATGACGACGCGGCTGCCGGGCGGGGCCTGCAAGGCATCGGTGGTCAGCAGCTCGGCGACGATCTCCAGGCGCGCGGTGTCGCCGATCTCCAGCAACGGCGTGCCCAGCGCCACACTGCCCTCGCTGGTCTGGGCGACCCGCAGCACCTGCCCGGCGATCGGGGAGCTCAGTGCAAAGCGGCGTGGCGAACCCCCTCCCGCAGGCCCGGCAGCCCCGCCACCGCTGGCAGCGATCAGGGCCGCGCGCGCCAGCTCCACCTCGTGCGACGCCACATGGCGCTCCTGCTCGGCGGCGTCAAGCTCGCCCAGGGACGCCGCCGCGGCCAAACGGTCGGTTTCGAGCCGGTTCGGCGAGACGAATCCCTGGCGCGCCAACTCCTCGGTGCGCGCCGCCTCGCTGCGTGCCCGCTGCAGCGCCACGCGGGCCACCCCGACCCGGGCGGCCGCGCGCTGCGCCGCCGCCTCGGTGACTTCCACCCGCAACTGCTGCTCGCGCCGCGCCCGCTCGTCCACCATCGACGGCAGCGCCGGCGTGATCGTGGCCACCCTTTCGTCGGCCCGCACCACATCACCTTCCCGCAGGACGATGCGGTCGAGCCGCCCGGCCAGCGGGGCCGAGAGCAGGTAGCGGTCTCGCAGCCGGGTCTGGGCGTCTTCCTCGATGGCGCTCTCGAACGGGCCCTCGGTGACGGTGGCCACCTCCACCTCGACCGGCCGCGGCGCGAAGGCCCAGGCCAGCGCCGCTCCCAGTGCCAGCATGGCGAGCGCCGCCATCAGCCAGCGCAGCCGCTTCTTCCAGCCGACCCGGGGGGCGGCAGGCGTTCTGGCAGGGGCGGGGCCGGTGGGGCCGGCAAGCTTCGCGGCGTCCGCGAAGCCCGTGGAACGCGGGGCGCCCGGGGTGCTTGCGGCCTCCGAGCCTGGCAAGTCGTTGTCGGGGGTCTTGTCGTTCATCCGGTCGGCCTCATTCGCGTGTCTTGAGCACGGCCACCAGGTCCAGCCGGTCGATGCGCCGCCGAACGACCAGCGCGCTGGCCACGCCCGCGGCCACCACGCACAGCGCCGCCAGCGCGTAAGTGCGGGCGCGGATCACCACGGGGAAGAAGAACTGGTCGGACTTCAGCAGCTCGTTGATCAGGTGGGTGAGGCCCCAGCCCAGCGCCATGCCCAGCGGCAGCGCCAACGCGATGGTCAGGCCCAGCTCGCCCAGCAGCAGGGCGGAGACCTCGGCGCGGGTGAAGCCCAACACCCGCAGGCTGGCCAGCTCCCAGCCGCGCTCGGCCAGCGCGATGCGGGCGTTGTTGTAGACCACACCGACCGAGATGACCGCCGCAAAGGCCGTCAGCACCGTGCTCATGATGCGCACGTTGCGGGCGCTGATCTCCTCCATGTTGCGCAGCAGCGTCGACTTGCTGAAGGCACCGGCCACGCGCGGCAAGGCCTTGGTGGCCTCGAGCAGCTCGGGCTCCCGGCCCTGCTCCAGCGACAGCACGAAGCCGGTGCTGACATCGCCGTCGCCGAGCAGGCGGTCCAGCACGCGCCGGTCCATGTAGGCGTTGAGGCCCATCAGGTCGCGCACGGTGGCGTCGACGGGCAAGGAAATCTGGCGGGGTCGGCCGGTCAGCACCTCGATCTGCACCGAATCGCCCGCGCGCAGACCGAGCTTGGCGGCCAGCCGGTCCGTCAAGACGAGGCCGCGGCCCTCGAGCAGGGTCTCGCGGCCCTCCGCATCGATCACGCGCTGCAGCTCCGGGCGCGCCGCATAGCCGCGGATCAGGCCGCGCTCGCGCCGGTGACCGCTGATGAAGTTGACCGGCACAAAGCGGGTCGACTCCACCGCCAGGACACCCGGCAGACGGGCCAGCTCCAGACGCGCCGCGTCGGTGACGACCTCGCTGGTCCAGACGGTGACGTCACCGCGCATCGCCAGGGCGAACTGCGTGTCCACGATCACCTCGATCGCGTCGCGCACGAAATTGCCCATGATGGTGATCGCCACCGCCGCCGCGATGCCCCCCACCGACAGCGCCGCGCGCCACGGCCGACGCTCCAGGCTGCGCAGGACCATGCGCAGGGCCGGGCTCAGGCCCGTCAGTCCCAGCCGCTCGATCAGGGTGCGGCGGTAGCGCCCCGGCGCCGGCGGCCTGAGCGCCTCGGCGGGCGCCAGCCTCACCGTCGCAACGACGGCATTGAGCGTGCCCAGCACCGCGGTGAGCAGCGCGACGCCCGCCGCGGTGGCCAGCAGCCAGGGCGCGATGCGGTGCTCGAAGCTCGGGAACCGGAAGAACTCCGCGTAGAGGCCGGTGAACAGGCTTCCCAGCCGGTCGCCCACCCCCCCGCCCAGACCCAGTCCGACCGCAACGATCGCCAGCACCAGCTTCAGGTAATGCAGGCCCACCGTGAGGTCGGGATAGCCCAGCGCCTTGAGGGCGGCGATCTGCTCGCGTTGCGTGCTCACCAGGCGGGACACCACCACATTGAGCAGGAAGGCGGCCACGCCCAGGAAGATGGCCGGCAGCACGGTGCCGAGCACGCGCTGCTCCTTGATCTCGGCGTCGAGCATCAGGTGGGAGGCCTGCTCGGCGCGCCCGTGGACGTCGCGCCCACCGTAGGCCGCGAGGCGGCTGGCCAGGGCGTCGATCACCTGCGGCTGCGAGGCGCCGGGCGCCAGCTTGACGGCCACATGGTTGAAGGCTCCCTGCATGTCGTAGGCGGCGGCCAGCCGTTCGCGGTCGATCCAGAAAATGCCGAAACCGCGCACGTCGGGCATGCCGAAGAGTCCGGCGAACACAAACTCCGGCGACAGCGCCGTGCCCACCAACCGCAGCGTGCGCCGCTTGCCGTTGACCAGGGCGACGAGCCGGTCGCCGGGCCGCAGGCCCCGCGCCTGGGCGAAGGCCTCGGACACCAGCACGGGCAGGCTGCCGTCGCCGGGTGCCGCGGCCAGGGCGCCCGGATCGACGGCCGGCCCCGCGCCGGTGGTGACCCGGTTCATGCGCGCCGGGCGGCGGGGATCGATGCCGATCATTTGCCCGATCACCGGGTCGGGCAGACCGGGGATCTCGATGCGCACGACCTCCCGCAGCGAGGTCTGCACGTCGGCCACGCCCGGCAGCTCGCGCAGCGTGGCCTCCAGCGCATCGGGGGCGCGCTTGAGTGCCGCAAAGACATCGGCGAAGCGGCCATCGGCGTAATAGCGGTCGCGCGCCAGCGCCAGCGAGTCCACCGCCGAGAGGCTGGTGATGAAGCCGCCGACCCCGCTGGCCACCACCAGCGCGATGGTGAGGGCCTGGCTCCACATCAGCCGCAGATCGCGCAGCAGCTTGCGGTCCAGTGCCTTCACCGCCCCGCCCCGCTCACCAGCTCAGCTCCGAGGGCAGCAACCGGTGGGCATTGACCTCGATGTGCTGGATGCGGCCATCGCCCAGGCGCAGCACGCGATCGGCCATGCCCGCGATGGCCGCGTTGTGGGTGATCACCAGGGTGGTGGTGCCCAGCTCGGCATTCACGCCCGCGATGACCTCCAGGACCCGCTTGCCCGTGGGGTAGTCGAGCGCGCCGGTGGGCTCGTCGCACAGCAGCACGTCCGGCCGCTTGACCACCGCGCGGGCGATCGCCACCCGCTGCTGCTCGCCGCCCGAGAGCTGCGAGGGGAAATGATCGCGCCGCGGCGTGAGCCCGACCCGGTCGATGGCCTCATCGACCGGCATGGGGTGGGCAGCGATGTCGGTCACCAGCGCGACGTTCTCGCGCACGGTGAGACTGGGGATCAGGTTGTAGAACTGGAACACGAAGCCGACGTGCTCGCGCCGGTAGGTGGTGAGCTCGGCCTCGCTGGCGCCGCTCAGCACATGGTCGGCGAAGCGCAGCTCTCCCGAGGTCGGCACGTCCAGCCCGCCCAGGATGTTGAGGAGGGTCGACTTGCCGCTGCCCGAGGGCCCAAGCAGCACGATGAACTCGCCCCGGGCGACGTCGAGATCGACATCGCGCAGGGCGCACACCTCCACCTCGCCGCTGCGGTAGGTCTTGGTGAGTCCGCGGGCTCGGAAGACGTTTGGGGCCGCAGGGGAGACAGGCTTCATCGGGGGCCGGCCCCGAGACCCGGGACGCAAGGCCACTCTACGAAGGCCGGCGCGCCCCGACTTGCGTCAGCGCAAGCGGACCCTCAGCCGCGACTGGCCGCCTAGGCTTCAGCCGGCGCGCACGGCCCGCGCTTCAGCCGGCGCTGCGCAGCAGCTTGGCCTCGAGCGCTTGTTTCAGCGTCTCCGCAACGTCCTTCAAGTGGACGCGGCTCTCGGCGACAAGGCCCGTGCGCTGGAGCGCGGCCTCGATGCGGATCAGCAGCGACTGCGACTGCGCCCGCAACAGGCTGCGGGCGTCGGCGCGGCCGGCTTGGCCCGGACGCATCAGCAGGGCGGTGAGGCGGCTGGCGTGCTCGCGCTGCAGCTCGCGCCGCTGGGGATCGATGTCGGTGCCGCTGCGCAGCTCGCTCCAGACATCCTGCGAGAGCCGCTCGTAGAGCTCGGAGAGCGGCAGGTATTCGTCGCGGCGGGCCGCCTTGGACTCGCTGTCGAGCAGCCGCGCCGCCACCGCATCGCTCATCAGCTGGCCCAGCACATTGCGCCGCAGGTCGAGCAGCACCCCGGAGAGGGCGTAGTCGGTGCTGACCGGACCGTCGCCGCTGGAGAGCGCATCACTGCGTTCGGCGAAATCGGGCCCCAGGCGGCGCTGCAGCTGCGGCGAAAGCCTCACGCTGTCGGCCGCGAGCAGGCCGCGGGAGAGCACGTCCAGCGCGGCGCGCTGCTGCGCGGCGGGCAGGGGCTGCAGCGGGTCGCGCCCGCTGCCGGGGCCATCACGCAGGGTCCGCACGCCGCCAATCTGCCGGGCCAGCACGGTGCTGGTGCGGCCGAGATCGCGCAGGGCGTAGGCGACCGAGCGGCGCAGCACCGCGTACTCGCTGCCGGGCTTGAGCTCGCGCACTTCCTGGCGGGCCAGCAGCTCGCGGGCGATGGCGATGCGCTTCTTCGCAAAGGCGATGGGATCGGTACCCAGGTCGAACTGCAGCGCCTCCGGGTCGATGCCCAGGGAGTTGTCCTCGTCGGTGCCGAAGGCCAGCTCCGGCTCGGCGCTGCGCTCGGGGATGCGGGCCAGCTCGACCGCCTCCTCCTGCGCGCCCAGGGGGCGGTAGCCGTACTCGATGGCCCAGTAGTCATAGGGACCCAGCGTGCCCTGGAAAGGCGTGACCGGTGGGCGGCCCGGCTCCGCCAGGTTGACCGAGGCGTACTCCATCACCGAGCCCGTGAGCGCATGGGTGGCGGTGAAGACCGGATCGGACAACTGCGCATCCGAATAGACGCGTGAAGCGCGGAAGTTGTGTCGCAGGCCCAGCGTGTGGCCGACCTCGTGCATCGTCACATCCTTCATGTAGTCGAGCACGAACTGCCGGGCCTCGGGGCCGTCGGGGTCGAGGTCGCCGCGGGCCTCGAGCACGTCGAGGGCGTAGCCGAGCTGCTCGGCGGCCTGCTCGGCGTGCAGGCACAGCCGCGGGTCGTGACCGAGGTGTCCGCCCGGCATCGCCCCATCGACCCCCGCCTCCGCCAAGACCAGCGGCGCGAGGATCTGGGTGCGCGCGGCGCGCAGGTTGCGTGAGGAGAGGCTCTCAAAGGCGATGTCGGCGTCGAGGATCTCGCCGCTGCGCGGGTCGACATGGCTCGGACCGATGGCGCCGAAGCTCGCCCCCGCATTGGTCATCCAGCGCACCGAGGCGCGGTTGCCGTCCAGGGTGTCGAAGTCCGCATCGTCCGGCTGCTGCTGCACCACCACCGCGTCCTTGAAACCGATGCGCTCGAAGGCCTTGTTCCACTCGAGGATGCCTGCCGTCATCGCGCCGCGGTACTTTTCGGGCACGTTGCGGTCCATCCAGAAGGTGATGGGCTTGAGGGGCTCAGAGACCGCTGCGTCTGGATCCTTCTTTTCCAGGCGCCAACGGTTCACGAAGCGCTGGCGGGGGGTGCGGGTGAGGTCGTCGCTGAAGTCGGACACCACGGTCTGGAAGTAGCCGATGCGCGGATCCGCCCGGCGCGGGCGCATGGGCTGGGCCGGCAAGGCCGTCAGCGAGTAGTGGGTGGTGAGGAAGAGGCTGCGCGGGTCCGGCAGCGTGGTCGGCACGCTGGGCTGGGGCGCACCCGGTGCGCCGCCCGGCTGGGGCAGCGCGAGCGTGCCCGCCTGGTAATGGCCCTGGACCTCCAGCACCAACTGGTCGGCGGCGTTGCGCACCGTGGTGATGGCCGAATTGCGCGCGTCGAAGGCATAGCTCTGCCGGTAAAGCCGCTGCAGCGAGATCGCGAAGCCGGGCCAGTCACCGACCAGCAGGCTGGACGCATCGATCAGCACCGACTGCGTCTGGGGATGCGGCAGGCTGGCCACTGCAGCGCTGCCGACCAGGCTGGGCGAGAAGGCGGCCTTCACCGCCCGCGCCTCGGGTGTGCCGCCGGCCGCGGCGTACTCGAAATTGACCGCCACCAACTGGATCTGGTTGTTGACGCGGCGGAACTGCACCGCCTGCGGGCCAGCGGGGGTCTGCATCCAGCCGCCGAACATGAGGCCACCGAACAGCATGCGCTCGCCGATGCCGCTGGCGAGCTTGGGGCTGAGGAAGAAGGAACGCCCCAGGTCCTCGGGCTTGAGCTCCAGCCAGACCTTGTCGTCCTTGCGCCAGACCGTGATCAGCCCGGGGCTGGCGGTGGCGTCCTTGCTCACCGTGGCAAAGGGTGGCGGAGACCCTGGCGGCGCGGGTGCGGCGGCGGCGCTCGCTCCAGTCCCCGCAGTCGTGATGGCGGTGGCCGCGGCGGGGTTGGCCACCGGCGCGGACGCCCCGGCAGTAGCGGCCGGCGCCGCTGACATGCCCGCCCGGGCGGTGGCCTCGGCCGGCGGCGGCGACTGGATCGCGGCACAGGCCCCGAGCAGCACCGAGGAGAGCAGGGCAACGGGCAGGATGCATCTCACGGGATCACCTCGTTTTCAAGAACCCAGGCCCGACCGCCGGACCGGTGTCAGACGCTGAGCGCCTTGAAGCGCACGCGCTTGGGTCGCGCACCTTCCTCGCCCAGGCGCTTCTTCTTGTCGGCCTCGTACTCCTGGTAATTGCCGTCGAAGAAGAACCACTTCGAGTCCCCCTCGCAGGCCAGGATGTGGGTGGCGATGCGGTCCAGGAACCAGCGGTCGTGCGAGATCACC
>CAISYQ010000306.1 GCA_903889735.1 uncultured Methylibium sp. | reverse complement strand
GGATGACATCATCCAATCCACAAGTTGTTGCAATTTGCTGGTGGGTATTTCGGGTGGGTATTCAGATACCCACGTGACAAGCATGCTCAGCCGCCGCATTTGGCAGTATTCCAATCATTCCCATTCGACAAAGGTTCGTTCTCATGAATCTTGGATTCGATATTCTCGATACTCTCAAATCCCGGTGGTTGGCCCTGTGCCTGTGCCTGTTCGCGGCGCTGGCGCAGGCACAGCCCCAGCCAGCGGCCGCCCGGGAGGATTACCTGCTCGGCGAGGGCGATGTCATCAAGGTCACCGTCTATCAGAGCCCCGAGCTCTCGCTGGAGTTGCGCATCCCCGCCTCCGGCAGCGTGAGCTACCCCTTGCTCGGCGACGTGACGCTGGGCGGCCTGACCGTCAACCAGGCCGAGCGGCGACTGGCCGAGGGCCTGATCGAGGGGCGCATCCTGAAGCAACCCCAGGTCTCCATCCTGGTCACGCAGGTCCGCGGCAGCCAGGCGAGTGTGCTGGGGCATGTGATCAAGCCAGGGCGCTACCCGTTGGAGCTGACCCGCACGCGGCTCTCCGACCTCATGGCGCTCGCGGGCGGCATCGCCAGCGACGGGGGCGACGTGCTGACGGTCACTGGCACGCGCGAGGACCGGCCGTTTCGGGTCCAGATCGACTACCGCCAGCTCTTCGCCACCGACGATCCCCGCACCAACCTGGTGATCCAGAGCAACGATGTCGTGTTCGTCGACCGCGCCCCCCAGGTCTACATCTACGGCGAGGTGCAGCGCCCCGGCGCCCTGCGGCTCGAGCGGGGCATGACCGTGCTGCAGGCCCTGGCCGCGGGCGGTGGCCTGACCTTGCGCGGCACCCAGTCCGGCATCCGGGTCCACCGCCGCGACGCACAGGGCGTGACCCTGGAGCTGGTTCCCGGCCTGCAAGGCCTGCTGCAGCAGGGCGATGTGGTCTTCGTTCGCGAGAGCCTGTTCTAGGACTGCCTGATGAATCCACACCAGTTCCTCTCCATCTTGTGGGCACGCCGCTGGCTGGCGCTCCTCATCTTCTCGATCACGCTTGGCACCGGCTTGGCAGCCGGCCTGCTTTCGCCCAAGAAGTACATCTCGTCCGCCTCGCTGCTGCTGGACCAGTCGCGCGCGGATCTCCTGGCGGCCGCCGGTCAGGGGGGGAACCAGTCCAATGCCTACCTGGCCACGCAGGTCGACATCCTGACCAGCCCCCGGGTCGCGACGCAGGTGGTCCGCAAGCTGGATCTCGCCACCAAGCCCGAGTACCGGCTGGCCTGGGCCGAGGAGTCCGAAGGGCGGATCGGGTTCGAGAACTGGGCGACCGGCAAGCTGCGCAGGATGCTCGATGTGAAGCCGGCGCGCGACTCGAACGTGGTCACCCTGGCGGTCGAGGCGGGTGACCCGGCCGAAGCCGCCCTGATCGCCAACACCTTCGCCCAGTCTTTCCTGGACGTGGCGCTCAGCCTGCGCACCGACCCTGCCAAGCAGATCTCGTCGCTCTTTGATGCCCGGTCGCAGGAGCTGCGCGCCAACATGGAGAACGCCAAGCGCGCGCTGACCGAATTCCAGCGCGCCAACGGCGTCATCGTCACGGACGACCGGCTGGACATCGAGGTCTCCCGCCTCACCGAGCTGTCGTCGCAGCTGACGGCGATCCAGGCCATCGCAGCCGAGTCGGCCAGCCGCCAAGCCCATGTCCAGACCGGCAACGGCGAAGGCCTGCAGGAGCTGATGTCCAACCCCTCGCTGCTGGCCACGCGGGCCGATCTCGCGCAGGCCGAATCGCGTCTGCTGGAGCTGAACTCGAGGCTCGGCGACAACCACCCCCAGGTTCTGGAGGCCCGCACAGCCATCGAGTCGCTGCGCGAACGCCTCGCCTCGGAAACCCGGCGCGTGGCGGGCAGCGTGGGGGTGGCCAACAGCGTCAACCGAAACCGCGAGGCGCAGATGCGCGCCTCGCTGGAAGCGCAGCGGTCCAAGGTGCTGCGCATGAGGTCGCTGCGGGACGAGGGGCTCGCGCTGCTGCGCGACGTCGAGAACGCCCGCCAAGCCTACGAGGGCGTGCTGGGTCGGCTCAACCAGGCCAGCCTGGAGAGCCGCGCGACCCAGGGCACCGCCTACATCCTCAGCGAGGCGATGCCGGCCGCGGCACCGTCCTCACCCAAGCTGCTGATCAACACGGCGCTGTCCCTGGTGGTGGGCCTGATGTTGGCCGTCGCCGCCAGCATCCTGATCGAGATGATCGACCCGCGCGTGCGCAGCGTCGATGACGCCCGGACCCAGCTCGGCCTGCCCTTCCTTGGCGTGCTGCCCAAGCCTGGCGGACGCGGCGGCTTCAGTCCCCGGAGGAACCCGCTGGTGATCTCCAAGGCGATGGCGCGGTTGCCGGCCCCCAACAGGTGAAAGACATGAGCTCACTGACCGCTTCCCGATTCGCCGACGTGCCGGAACCCTCCGTGGTGGATGTCGCCGAGACCCCGGCCTTTCACGGCAGCGACCAGCGCCTGGGTGAACTGCTGCGCCAAGCCGCCGGCCTCAGCGACAAGGACCTGCAGAAAATCATCGAGCACTCGATCGCCAAGAAGATGCGCTTTGGCGACGCCGCGGTCGCCCTGGGCTTCGCGACACAGGACCAGATCCTCCAGGCGCTGACCCGGCAGTTCCACTACGCCTACACGCCGCGCAACCCGCGGCAGTTCAGCAGCGAGCTGATTGCGCTGACGCAGCCCTTCACGCTCCAGGCCGAGTCCTTTCGGGCCATACGGAGTCAATTGCTGCTGCGCACCGACCCCGACGCGCCGCGGCAGAACCTCGTGGCCGTCGTCAGCCAGAGCTCGGGCGACGGCAAGACCTTCTTCTGCGCCAACCTGGCGGTCACGCTCGCCCAGCTCGGTGGCCGCACGCTGCTGATCGATGCCGATCTGCGCGGACCGCGCCAGCACCAGATCTTCCCGGTCGACAACAGTTTCGGGCTGTCGAGCTACCTGATGGGTCGCTCGGCCGCCAAGTGCATCCAGCACTCCAAGCAGATCCCCGGTCTGTCCGTCCTGCCGGTCGGCGCCTCGCCCCCCAACCCGCTGGAGCTGATCGAGCGCAAGGAGTTCGGTGCGCTGATGCAGGAGATGTCCGAGCGCTTCGACCATGTGATCGTCGACACGCCGGCCGCCGCCTACGGTGCCGACGCGCAGGTCATCGCCAACCGCTGCGGGCGGGTGCTGCTCATTGCGCGCAAGGACCAATCGCGGCTCGCCGAACTGCAGCGCCTGACCGCGTCGTTGAAGGAGACCCGGGCACAGCTGATCGGGGTGGTGTTCAATGAGTTCTAGCGCCTCCGGTCACCGCCT
>CAISYQ010000305.1 GCA_903889735.1 uncultured Methylibium sp. | reverse complement strand
GTCCTGCTGGTTCGCTGAGCGGCGATACGCCCGCCGGCGGGCGTATCGCTCCGCGGCCGCTGCAGCCGCTCCGTGCCGTCCGCGACCGTTTCGCGCGCGCCGGGTCCACCGCACGCCCCACGTGCCTGGCGCTCTTGGCGTTTTCCCGGCACGCGCGGCGCCGTCCGCTCGCCACGCTTCCCCTGGGCCTGGGCCTGTGCCTGCTCAGCGCCTGCGCCGGCCCGCCGACCGCCTCGTTGCCGCCCCCCACAGCCGCGCCCTCCGCAGCCCCGCCTTCCGGCGGGGCTTGGCCGATGAGCTTCGCACCGGCACTGAAGCGCGGGCTCTCGATCGCGGTCGGCGTGCATGGCCTGGGTACCGTCGGGATCGCGGGTGGCGCGCCGCAGCCCGGCCGGGCCGGGGCCGCGTCTTGGCGGGTCGATGCGAAGTCGCGCTCATCGCTGGCGCTTGCGCCGGCAGGCGAGCCTGCGCCCGTGCAGCCGGGGCCGGACGCCCAGAACCAGATCGTCGACCGCATTGGCGCCGGCTTCCTGGTCTCGGGGGCCGAGGGCCTGATCGTGACGGCGGCCCATGTGGTGGTGGGTGCGCAGCTGGTCCTCGTCCGGCTGCCGGACCAGCGGCTGGTGCGAGCCACGCTGGTGGGCGATGACGCGGCCGCCGACATCGCGCTGTTGCGCGTGCCGCTGCAGCTGCCGGAGCCCCACCGCCGGGCCGGTCGGGGGCGCTGCGGCCGGGCGATTGGGTGTTGGCGGTGGGCGAGCCTTACGGCCTGGGCCGCTCGGTGGCGGCGGGGGTGGTGGGCGCCATCGACCGCCACTTCCCCGAGGACCGCGAGATGCTCTTCATCCAGAGCGATCTGGCGCTCAACCCCGGCAATTCCGGTGGCCCGCTGCTCGACAGCGGCGGGGCGCTCATCGGCATGAACAGCCGCAGCATCGTCGGTCTCTTTGGCACCACGGGCATCAGCCTGTCGATCCCGATCGAGATCGTGCTCCAGATCGTCGATGAGCTGCGGACCGAGGGTCGGGTGGCCCGGCCTCGGCTGGGCGCGATCTTCGACGACATCACCCCGGCGGTGGCGGTGCTGGTGCAGCGGCCCGATGCCTCGGGGGCGCTGGTGGTCACGGTGGGCAGCGACACGCCGGCCGAGCGCCTGGGGCTGCAGGTGGGCGACATCATCGTCGGCATGAACGGTCAGGCCATCGCCGGCAGCGGCGACCTGGTGCGCGCGCTGCTGGCCTGGCGCAGCGAGCGCGGCACCCGCATGACGGTGCACCGGCTGAGCGATGTCGTGGAGCTGCAGCTGCCCTGAGGCCGACGCCGCGGCGTCGGTGTCCGGCAGCTGCCGGCTCAGGCGACCTTGACCACCACCTTGCCGAAGTTGCGGCCGGCCAGCAGCGACACCAGGCCCTCGGGCGCTTCCTCCAGGGAGCCGATCACGTCTTCCCGGACCTGGATCGCGCCCTGGGCGAGCAAGCCGCTCATCGCCTGGAAGAAGTCCGCGTAGTGGCTCGGGTAGTGGTCATAGATGATGAAGCCCTGCATCTTGAGGCGCTTGAGCAGCGTGGCAAACATCAGCGGCAGGCGGTCGCCCGAGGCGCCGCCGCCGTTGTAGTGGGCGATCAGGCCGCAGACCGGCATGCGCGCGTGCGGGTTCAGCAGCGGCAGCACGGCGTCGAACACGGCCCCACCGACGTTCTCGAAGTAGATGTCGATGCCGCCGAGACAGGCCTTCTGCAGCTCGCCGGGCAGATCGGCGGCGCGGTGGTCCACGCAGGCGTCGAAGCCCAGCGCCTCGACGGCATAACGGCACTTGTCGGCGCCGCCCGCGATGCCGACCGTGCGAAGGCCCCGCGCCTTGGCCAGCTGTCCGGCAATCTGGCCCACCGCGCCCGTGGCCGCGGCGGTCACGAAGGTCTCACCCGCCTTTGGCTCGCCGATGTTCACCAGGCCGTGCCAGGCGGTGAAGCCGGGCATGCCCAGCACTCCCAGGCCCCAGGACGGGTGGGCCATCGCCGGGTCGAGCTTGATGTCGATGTTGTTGCCGTCGGAGAGCGCGTAGTCCTGCCAACCGCTGTAGCCGATCACCAGGTCACCGGCCTGATAGCCCGGGTGACGGCTTTCCACGACCTGCGAGATCGTGCCGCCGACCATCGCCGAGCCCAAGGCCACCGGATCGCGGTAGGACGGCCCGGCGTTGATGCGCACCCGCATGTAGGGGTCGAGCGAGAGCCACAGCGTGCGCAGCAGCATCTGCCCGGCAACCGGCTGCGGGATCTCGGCCTGCTCCATCCGGAAGGTCTTGGCGGTCAGCTCGCCGGTTGGGTGCTCGGCCAGCACGATGCGCCGGTTGGTGGTCGTGGTCTGGGGCATGGTTCGTCCTGGGGGATCGGGTGACGGGGCGGCGTGGGACACGCCGAGAAGGGGGCGATGGTAAGGCGGTGGGGTGCGCAGCGAACCGCTCAAGCGACGCGAGGGCGGGGCTCAATCCCGCCACTTGATCGAGCAGCCGATGCTCGGCGTCTGCTCATCGGGGCCGAGGCCGGTGCGTGCCACCGCGGTCATGGCCTCGAGCAGCTCGCGCCGGGTGTCGGGCGATGCCGGCTGGCGCCCCGAGGCGTCCAGGCGGCCGCGGTACTGCAGCTGCAGCGCAGCGTTGTAGCCGAAGAAGTCGGGCGTGCAGACGGCGCCATAGGCCCGCGCCACGGCCTGGGATTCATCGAAGAGGTAGGGGAAGCCGAAGCCGTGGCGCCGGGCGAAATCGCCCATGCGCTCGAAGGAATCCTCGGGGTAGGCGACCGGGTCGTTGCTGCTGATCGCCGCCACGCCCATGCCCAGGGCCTGCAGCGCGGCGGCGTCGCGCACCAAGCGGTCGATGATGGCCAGTACATAAGGACAGTGGTTGCAGATGAACATCACCAGCAAGCCGTTCGGGCCGGCGGCGCGCTCGAGCGTCCAGCGCGAGCCGTCGGTGGCGGGCAGGTCAAAGCGGGCGGCGGCGGCGCCGCGGTCGAGGGTGTGGGCGGTGGCGGCCATGGCGGGAGGTCCTCGGGGTGGAGCCGTGATGAGGGAAGGCAGGGGCAGGTCAGGGTGAACGAGAGCTGGCGTCGAAATCCAGTGTCGGGGCAGCGCCGTTGATTTTGTTCCAGCGCGGCTTCGCCAGGCGCTCCCCACGTTCGCCAGACCACCCGCGAGACCACCCGTCAGACCGCCTGCCGAGCCGTCCTCTCATTGCCGGACAGGGGCGAGCGGCGCCGCCACCGCGGGCGGCGGCATCCTGCGGTACGCTTCGCGGCAGCGGGCCCGCCGGGCCTGTTCCCGTCCACCACCAAGAGTTCGCCGATGAGCACCACGACCGCGATCGCACCCCTGAAGAAGGTGCAGTTCATGCAGACCAGCAACGCCACGGTCTGCGGAATGCAGCTGACGGATTTCAACGACCGCGAGTTCACCGCGGGGGTCGATGCCGGGGGCCTGGCCTTTGTGATCGCGGCCCTGCTGGAGCAGGCCAGCCACCCCGCCTTCTCCGCCGCCTCGGCCGAGGCCAATGCCCAGCCGGCCCTGTGCAATGTGGCGGGCGAGGCCATCGCGCTGCGCCCGGGCCGCACCGCCGACGAGCTGGCGGTGACCCTCACCATCGGCAGCGTGGAGGTCGCCGTGCACCTGCCGCGCGCGGCGGTCCTGGGTGCGATGGATTCGCTCGGCGCCTGAGATTCGTCCCGGTCCCCGGGGCTCGCCCCGAGTGCCCCGACCCATGAAGGCGCCCCCGCTGATCCCGATCGGCTGGGGCCTTCCTGAGCCACCTCGCGCCCAGGCGGGCGCGAGAATCGGGCCATGAGCAAGGCCTTCACCAAGGAAAGCAGCGGCGAGGACGAGGACGACGAACCCTCGCTGCCGGCCCTGCCGCCGGGCGCCCGAAACTACATCACCCCGGCGGGCTGTGCGCGCCTGCGGGCCGAGCTGCTGGCGCTGATCGATGATGAGCGCCCCAAGGTGGTCGATACCGTCTCCTGGGCGGCCAAGAACGGCGACCGCTCCGAGAACGGCGACTATCTCTACGGCAAGAAGCGCCTGCGCGAGATCGACCGGCGCATCCGTTTCCTGACCAAGCGGCTCGAGATCGCCGAGATCGCGGACCCGAGCGTCCACCATGGCCGCGACCAGGTCTTCTTCGGCGCCACCGTCACCTGCGCGACCGCTGACGGCAGCGAGCGCACCATCACCATCAAGGGCATCGACGAGGCCGACAGCCTGGCGGGCGAGGTGAGTTGGATCTCGCCCATCGCCCGCGCCCTCCTCAAGGCCCGGGAGGGTGACCAGGTCACGCTGATGACGCCCGGAGGCCTGCAAACGCTCGAGGTGCTCGAGGTCCGCTACCCCGCGCCGGCTGGCGCCTGATTGACGCCGGCCCCGGCGGGCGCCTCAGTCACACCGGGTGCCGTGATGGCGACCCCGGGCTGGGTACCGGCCGGCGCCACCAGCAGTGCCCGCTCCGCCGCCCCCAGCCAGCGCCACTGACCGGGCGCCAGATCCTCGGGCAGGCGCAGCAGGCCGAAGCTGCTTCGGTGCAG
>CAISYQ010000304.1 GCA_903889735.1 uncultured Methylibium sp. | reverse complement strand
TGCAGGGCTTATGTCCAGCATCGCGGAACCGCAAAGCTCCGGAACGCCCAGCTACGCAGGACCTCCAGCCCTTGCCGCAGCCAAACTGTTCATAACTGGGACCTGTGCATAACGGCCATAACCGGCCGCTCGCGGTGCGCTCAGAATTTCCCCCACTGGGCCGCCTTGGATGACCGGTTTACGGCGGCCAACTTGAGCTCCACTTTGGCTCGTCCCGGCCAATTCCAGCCGTTCAGGCTTGCTCCAGCTAGCTGCCGTTCGCCGCCATGCCGGCGAGCCAGTTACGATGTCCCCGGTCACCGCACTAGCTTGACATTGCGTGCTGGCCGCTTCAAGGTCACCTTCGACTGGGACTTCGGCCCCGCCACCCGTACATCAATACGCTGGATGCGGTTGTAGGCGTCGAAAAGCTCGACGTCCAGGCTGCGCAATTCGGCAGACTGCGGGCAGCTGAACTCGTAGCTCGCAGCCAGGTCGGCATGTTCGTCCTTCGGTGCCGGCTTGGCACCGGGCTCAAGCACCGGCGCCTGCACGTCGGCCTTGCTCAGGGTGCATTGCGCGGCGGCGTCTGCGCTGAACAGCGCCTTGCCCTGGGTCGGGCTCCGCAGCCGGGCCAGTACCTCGGCGGCCGCCTTGCGCTCGGAGTCGGTGCGTGGCGCGCGCTCGAAACCGAGCAGGTTGTCCAGGTGCGCTTCCATCGCGATCGTGAGCTTGTTCCCTTCGATCGCCACGTCGAGCTTCAGCGCGCCGTGTTCGTGCGCCTTGCCCGCCGACTAGGCTGGGGCTGCGGCGAAGGCCAGGCAACTCATCCCCAAAACAAAGGTCGGTCGGTTCATCGGATCTCCTCAGGTGGGTGGCAATGTTTATCCAGGCCTGCAGCGCGGCGGCCACCCTCGAAGTCATGCACTGTGCCGTCCATCGCCCCGAGCAGGCTGCTCTTGTCCGCACCGTTGGGCCCTACAACGGCGGTCAGCACGCCGGGCATGAAGGCGCCGCTGAGGTGGTGCACGGCGGGGTGGCCACGGTAGGACACGGTCAGATCGCGCAGGGTGACTGCCGCGGGCATGGCCACACTCATGTCAGCGCCCAGGCCACCGTCAGCCACAGCACCGCCAGCACCGCCAGCACCGCAGTGGCGAGCAGCAGGCGCACGCCGGCACCTGCCGTCAGCATCGCAGCCCCTGGACAGTCAGCCGACGTGCCGGTGCGTATGCGTGTGGTTGTGGGTATCCGCCTCGGACGATTTGCGTCTGGTGGCCTTCGCCGCAGGCAAGGCGCAGTCCTTGCATCGCCCGTACAGCGTCACGTCGTGGTCTTCCACCGTGAAGCCCTGGGGCGCCATGTGCGAAAGATCCCCAGGGCAGGCATGCACGTCGAACACCCGTTGACACTGCCGACACTGAAAGTGGTGGTGATGCTGATGCCCCACCACCTCGAAGCGCGGGTTCTCGCCGGGCAGGTTGACCGGCTGCAGCTCGCCTTCTTCGACCAGCGCCTTGAGGTTGCGGTAGACGGTGCCCAGGCTCATCGCCGGCACCAGCTGCTGCGCAGCGTCCAGCACCTCTTGCGGCAACAGCGGGCGATCGGCCTTGGCGATGGCGTCGCGGATGGCGCTGCGCTGGCGGGTGTTGCGTTCCATGCATCGAGGTTACCGGATCCTGAAGATCTTTAATGATAATGCTTTACTATTACTGCTAATCCTCCACCCCGTTGCCCGCAAACCATGAACCACCCGCGCCTCCCCGTCACCGTCCTGTCCGGCTTTCTGGGCGCCGGCAAGACCACGCTGCTCAACCACATCCTGGCCAACCGGGCAGGCCTGCGCGTGGCGGTGATCGTCAATGACATGAGCGACGTGAACATCGACGCGCAGATCGTCGAGCGCAGCGCAGACAGCGCCGGGGCGGCCCTGTCGCGTACCGACGAGAAGCTGGTGGAGATGAGCAACGG
>CAISYQ010000303.1 GCA_903889735.1 uncultured Methylibium sp. | reverse complement strand
GGGCCTCACGGCCCGAATGAGACCTGGGGTCTGGACGGGCAGGGCAGCGGGGCGATCGGCTACCGGGTCGGCCGCCCCGGCGAGGGCCTGAAGTGCATGTTCCACATGATGAACGAGGCCCGCATCGGCGTCGGCCTGGGCGCGGTGATGCTGGGCTTTGCCGGCTACGAGGCCAGCCTCGAATACGCCCGCCAACGCACCCAGGGCCGGCGCATGACGGCCCAGGGCGGTAAGGCGGTCAAGGACGCCGCCGCCCCCGCAGTGCCCCTCATCGAGCACACCGACGTGAAACGGATGCTGCTGGCGCAGAAGTCCTATGTGGAAGGCGGGCTGGCGCTGGCGCTCTACTGCGCCCGGCTCGTCGATGAGCAGCGCACCGGCAGCGCGGCGGCGGCCGCCGAAGCCGGGCAGCTGCTGGAATTGCTCACGCCCATCGCCAAGAGCTGGCCCAGCGAGTGGTGCCTGGAGGCCAACAGCCTGGCGATCCAGGTGCTGGGCGGCTGCGGCTACACCCGCGACTTCCCGGTCGAGCAGCACTGGCGGGACAACCGCTTGAACATGATCCATGAAGGCACCCACGGCATCCAGGGGCTGGACCTGCTGGGCCGCAAGGCGGTGATGGACGGCGGCCGGGGCCTGCGCCTGTTGGCCGAGCGCATCGACGCCACCGCGGCGCGTGCCGGTCAGGTGGCCGGGCTGGCGACCCATGCCAACACGCTCGCCGCCGCGTTGCAGAACCTGGGCGCGGCGACGAAGGCGGCCTGGGCCACGGGCGAGCCCGCCGAGGCGCTGGCCAATGCCACGCCCTACCTGCAGGCCTTCGGCCATGTGGTGATGGCCTGGACGTGGCTGGAGCTGGCGCTGGCGGCGCAGGCGGGGCTGGACGCTGCCGCAGCGCGCGCGGGTTTGTCCGCCCAAGAAATCACCTCGCAGCCGGCTTTTGAGCCCTTTCTCCGTGGCAAGCTTGCGGCTGCGCAATATTTCTTTCACTTTGAGCTGCCCAAGACCGCCGCCTGGCTGGCGGTGGTGGCGCAACGAGACCCCACTTGCCTGGAAACCTCACCGGACTGGTTCTGATGACACAAGCCTCCCCCTCAACACGCTCCCACCCCGCCGAGGGACCCTCAGCAGCCCCCGACCGGTCGGGCGCATACTGGCCCACTGGCATGAAGAAATCGACACTCGACCAGTCCGTCTGGACGGCCATCTACGGCGGGCTGCTGCTCGTCATGGTCGGCCTGTGGGCGCGCGATGCCGCCCCTGGGCCCGGCACGGCGCTGGCCGCTCTGGGCGCCCTGTCCGTGGGCGTCGGCGTGGTGCTGGTGTGGGTGCGCTCGCGCCGAACCGATGACGCCGCCGCCGATGGCAAGCCCGGCACGAAGGCCGAGCGATGATCCACCACGTCGTCCTCTGGACCCTCAAGGACCCCGCCGAGGCGCCACGCTTCAAGGCCTTGCTGGACCGCTGCGCCGGGCTGGTGCCGGGCATGCAGGCCTTCGAGGTGGCGATCCGCGCCGAAGGGCTGGAGGCCAACGTCGACGTGGCGCTGATCTCGGCTTTTGCCGATGCCGCCGCTTTTGAGGCCTACCAGAACCATCCTGAGCACCAGGCCGTGGCCGCCCAGCTGGGTCCGATGCGCAGCGAGCGACGGGTGCTCGACTACGAGCGTCCCTGAACGGTCCGGCGCGTCGTCGCGCCCTGGGCCGGCGGCGTACGGGCGATGCGCTGCGCTCTCAGCACCCTGCAGGGCCTGTCCAAGTCGCTCCTGACCGCCCGCACGTCGAGCCACCCTGCGCCCCTTGTCGCCCAACCCTCCCCCGACACCATGCACCTCCCCCTGCTCCGCACCCTCGTGCCGGTCCTCATGCTGGCGGCGGTCGGGCTTTTCAGCCCCGGTGCCCATGGCGCGGATGCGGGGCCCTTCGTCTTCCCCAGCCACCGCCACGCGGGCGATGTCAAGACCGCCTGCGATGCGGTGATGGCGGACCTGGGCGCCCAGGAGCGGCGGGTGGCGGCGGGGCAGGGCGGCGGGAATGTGCTGCTCGGGATGGAAAGGCTGAACCAGACCGCCGAGGACCGCGTCTATGTGCTGGCCTTCCTGGCCAATGTCCACCCCGATAAGGGGTTGCGTGACGCCGCGGAGGCCTGCGAGCTGCGCTACCAGGCCTTTTCGTCCCGCTTGTTCCAGAACGAAAAAATCCATGCCCGGCTGCAAGCCCATGAGGCGATCGACCCTGTCGATGCGCAGTTCCGCCGCGACCTGCTGGCCAGCTTCGAGGATGCCGGTGTGGCCCTCGCGCCGGCCCGCCGGGACCGTGCCCGGGCGCTGAACAACGAGATCGCGCGCCTCGGTCAGGCTTTCGAGCGGCGCGTGCGCGAGGACCGCACCCGCGTGCCCTTCACCGTCGCCGAGCTCGAGGGTGTGCCCGAGGGTGTGTGGTCCAAGGCGCCTCTCGACGCCCGCGGCCGCCGCCTGATCGGGCTCGATTACCCGAGCTACACGCCGGTGGTGGAGTCGGCGCGCAACCCGGCCACCCGCGAGCGCATCTGGCGGGCCTTCCAGAACCGTGGCGGCGACGCCAACCTGCGCACCCTGGCGCGCATCGGCCAGGAGCGTCGGGCCTACGCCCGGTTGTTCGGCCTCTCCAGCTACGCCGACTTCGCGATCAGGCGCCGCATGGCGGGTGATGTGGGGCGGGTTCAGAGCTTCCTGGGCGAGGTCAAGGGCGTGGTCGAGCAGCGCGAACTGCGCGACATCGCCGATCTGCGCGCCGCCAAGGCGGCCGACCTCGGTACCGCCCCGGAGGCCACCACCGTGCGGCGCTGGGATGCGTCCTATTACGTGGAGCGCGTCAAGCGCGACCGCTTCGCGCTGGACCAGAACAGTTTTCGTCAGCACTTCCCGCCACAGGCCAGCGTTGATTTCGTGATGGCGCTTGCCGGTCGGCTGTTCGATGTCGGCTTCAGGCCCTTGGCGCAGACGCTGTGGCACCCCGACGCCCAGGCCTACGAGGTCTTCGATCCCGCCAGCCAGCGCAGCATCGCCACGCTCTACCTCGACCTCTACCCGCGGCCCGACAAATACGGCCATGCGGCGGTCTGGGGCCTCCGCGGCTCGGCCACCCTGGACGGCCGCCTGCCGACCGCTGCCCTGGTGACCAACTTCGACCGCGAGGGCCTGACGCTCGACGAGCTCGAGACCCTGCTGCACGAGTTTGGGCATGCGCTGCACGGCGCGCTCTCGGCCACCCGCTACAGCAGCAACGCCGGCACCAACGTGAAGCTCGATTTCGTCGAGGCGCCGTCGCAGATGCTGGAGGAGTGGGTCTACGACGCCCGGGTGCTGGCGCTGTTCCAGCAGGTCTGCCCCGCCTGCGCGCCGGTGCCCGCCGACCTGCTGGAGCGCGCCGTGCGGTCGCGCAGCTTTGCCAAGGGCCTGCAGTTCGCACGCCAGCATCTCTATGCAAGCTACGACCTGGCGCTGCACGGCCCGGCGGCGCCCTCGCCGATGGCCACCTGGGCCCGGATGGAGGGGGACACGCCGCTCGGTTTCGTCAAGGGCACGATGTTCCCGGCCGCCTTCTCGCACCTCTCGGGCGGCTATGGCGCCGGCTACTACGCCTACCTTTGGAGCCTGGCGATCGCGCAGGACCTGCACACCGCCTTCGCGGCCGATCCGCTCGATGCCGTGGTGGGTCGCCGCTACCGCGAGGGCGTGCTGGGCCGCGGCGGCGAGGTCGATCCGGATGAGCTCGTCACCCGCTTCCTCGGCCGCCCGCCGGGGAACGCCGCCTTCTTCCAGTGGCTCGATCGCTGAGCCCCCTTTCTTTAGAAACCCTCACAGGACCTCCCATGAGCCGTTCCGTTCAACAGCTGTTCGATCTGCGTGGCCGCACGGCCCTCGTCACCGGTGGCTCGCGCGGGCTGGGCCTGCAGATCGCCGAGAGCCTGGGCGAGGCCGGGGCGACGGTGGTGATCAGTGCGCGCAAGGTGGCCGAGCTCGAGGCGGGCGTGGCCCACCTGAAGGCGCGCGGCATCGAGGCCAGCGCGATCGCCGCCGACGCCAGCCAGCCTGAGGAGATCCACCGCCTGGCCGACGAGTCGCTGGCGCGGCTCGGCCAGGTCGACATCCTGGTCAACAACGCCGGCGCGACCTGGGGCGCGCCCGCCGAGGACCACCCGCTGGAGGCCTGGGACAAGATCATGAACCTCAACGTGCGCTCGATCTTCCTGCTCAGTCAGCAGATCGGCCGCCGCTCCATGATCCCCGCCAAGAGCGGCCGCATCATCAACATCGCCTCGATCGCCGGCATGGCCGGCAACCCCCAGGGCATGCAGACCCTGGCCTACAACAGCAGCAAGGCGGCGGTGATCAACTTCACCCGCACGCTGGCGGGCGAGTGGGGCGTGCACGGCATCACCGTGAACGCCATCGCGCCGGGCTTCTTCCCGAGCCGGATGACCCACGGGCTGCTCGAGAAGCTCGGTGCCGACGAGGTGGCCTCGCACGCGCCCCTGCGCCGCCTGGGCGACGACGAGGACCTCAAGGGCGCCGTGCTGCTGTTCGCCTCCGACGCCGGCAAGCACATCACCGGCCAGTCGCTGCCGGTCGACGGCGGGGTGAGCGCGATCATCGGCGGCTAGAGCGCAGCCCGCATGGACTTCCCGCGGCGCGTGCCCTTCGTCGAGGCCCAGGGCTTCGAGCTGCTGTCCATGGGAGGCGGCGAGGCCGAACTGGCCGTGACGCTGCGGGCGGACCAGATCAACTCCTTCGGCGTGGCCCATGGCGGCTTGAGCATGACCTTGCTCGACACCGCCATGGCCCATGCGGCGCTCGGTGCGGATCTGGCGCCGGGCGAGCCGCTCGATGCCGGCCCCGGCGTCGTCACCATCGAGATGAAGACAAGCTTCCTGCGGCCCGGGCAGGGTCGGCTGGTGGCCCGCGCCCGCTTGCTGCACCGCACGGCCACGCTGGCCTTCGTTGAGGGGAGCCTGTGGGGAGAGACTGGCCAGCTCTGCGCCCAGGCCAGTGGCACCTTCAAGTACCTTTCTGGGTTGCCGACCGGGCGGCGCAAGGTCCAGGTGCCCGCACTGGCCTCGCAGAAGGAGGCCGGCGATGCGGCAGCGCTTGCGGTGGCCGCCCCGCCAACCTCACCTTGGCAGGGCCATGGCTCCGACTGAGCGCGGCCCGCAGGTCGAAGGAAGCCACGTCACCGACGGCGACACCACCGCTGCTTTCGCGGGCCTGGCGAACCCCGCGGGTCGCTCGGCCGAGGGCGCCCGCCAGGCTCACTCCGGCCTGCTGACGGCGGCCCAGCTGGCGCCGCTGACCCGGCTCGACGACACCCGCTCGTTCGCCGCCTTGGTGCTGAACCTGGCGATCGCCGCCGCGGCCATCGCCTTGGGGCTGGTGCTCTGGCCCAACCCCTGGGTGCTGCTGGCGGTCGGGGCCGTGGGGGTGCAACAGCATGGTCTCTTCGTCTTGGCGCACGAGGCCGTGCATTACCGCCTGGCGAGCCACCGCGGCTGGAACGACGCCATCGGCCGGGTCATTGGCATGGCGGGCGGCATCTCGATGTGCACCTACCGCGTGATCCACCGCCTGCACCACCGCCACCTGTTCGGCCCGCAGGATCCAGACACCACCATCCACGCTGGCTACCCGCGCGGCCGCGCCTACCTGGCCCGAAAGCTGGCGCTCGACCTCATCGGCTGGAACGCCTGGAAGACCTTCGCCTACTTCTTCGGCGCCCCGGCCATCCGTGAGGCGCCGGCGGCAGCCGCCGGGCCGGCAGAGGAGGGCGCCCGGTCGGCCACCCGCCACCAGGGCCTGCTGAACGACACCCCGGCCGAGCTGCGCCGCGCCGCGCGCGACGACCGCTGGGGTGTGGTCGCGTGCCAGCTGGCGCTGCCGGCAGGCGCCTGGGCGCTGGGCGGGGCGACGGGCCTGGCGCAATACGCCGTGCTGTGGCTGCTGCCCATGCTGACCGTGCTCCAACCCCTGCTGCGGCTGCGCTCGATCTGCGAGCACGGGGCCGTGAATGAGCTCGGCTCGCCACTGACCGCCGCACGCTGCAACCTCACCGGCCGCGCCCTCAGCGGCCGCGGGGTCGACACCGTGCTGAACTGGGCGGGTCGGGCGCTGCTCTTCCCCCACCATGTCAACCACCATCTCGAGCACCATCTCTACCCGGCCGTGCCGCACTACCACCTGCCGCGCTTGCACCGCCTGCTGGCCGAGGCCGGCGCCTTGCAGGGCGCGGAGGTGCGTGACCTCTCCGGTACCGTGAGCCGCATTTTCGCGGCGCGCCGTCCGCGGCCGCCCGCTCCGCGCGTCCCCGTTCACGCCACCGACACCCTGTCCAACAATCCCTTGTCCACCGGAGCCTGAAGCCATGAGCACCCCCCCCGAGCTGATCCTGCACCACTACCCGGCCACCCCCTTCGGCGAGAAGGTCCGCCTGATGCTGGGGTTCAAGCAGCTGCCCTGGCGCAGCGTCACCATCCCGGTCGTGATGCCCAAGCCCGACGTGGTGGCCCTGACCGGTGGCTACCGCAAGACGCCGCTGCTGCAGGTTGGCGCCGACATCTACTGCGACACCGCCCTGATCGCCCGGGTGCTGGAGCAGCGCGCGCCCGCGCCCACGCTCTACCCGGCCGAATCCGCCGGCCAGGCCTCGCTGATCGCGCAATGGGCCGACAGCACGCTGTTCTGGACGGCGGTACCCCACACCATGCAGCCGGCCGGGATCGCGGCCATCTTCGCGGGCGCGCCGCCCGAGCTGATCCAGACCCTGATGGCCGACCGCGGCGCCATGACGGCCGGCATGCACTGGCCGGCCGTGCACGACGCCACCGCCCAGCTGCGCAACCACCTCGGCTGGATCGAGCAGCGCCTGGCCGATGGCCGGTCGTTCCTGGGTGGCAGCGCGGCCAGCATCGCCGACTTCTCGGTCGCGCACTGCATCTGGTTCATCCGCAGCGCGCCGCCGGTCGCCGACATCCTCGAGGCCTACCCGCAGCTGCTGGCCTGGCATGCGCGGGTCCTGGCCTTCGGCCATGGCAGCCACCAGGACCTGAGCTCCACTGAGGCCCTGGCCATCGCGGCAGCGGCCACCGAGCGGGCGCCGGTGCATGTGGCGCCGGGGCTCGGCTTCGAGGCCGGCGAGCATGTCACCGTGGCCGCCACCGATTACGGCAGCGACCCGGTGGTCGGCCGCTTGGTGGGCTTGACGAACGACTCGGTCACCGTCAGCCGCCAGGATGAGCGCGCCGGGCGGGTGCATGTGCACTTCCCGCGGCTGGGCTTCAAGACCGCCCGGGTCGCCTGATCCCTGGAGAGCGCCGACCATGAAGCATTTCAGCAAGCGCACCGCGGTGATCACCGGCGCCGCCTCGGGCTTCGGCCTGGAATTGGCGCGGCTGGCGGCTAGAGAGGGCATGCAGGTGGTGATGGCCGACGTCCAGGGCGACGCGCTGGCGCAGGCCGTCGCCGAGGTCGAGGCCCTGGGCGCCGAGGTGCTGCCCTTCCGGCTTGACGTGTCCCAGGCGGCCGAGGTCGAGGCCCTGGGAGCCGCCACCTTGGCGCGCTTCGGCGTGCCCCACCTCTTGATCAACAACGCCGGGGTCGGCGCGGGCGGGCTGATCTGGGAGCACACGCCGCGCGACTGGGACTGGGTGCTGGGCGTCAACCTGATGGGCGTGGTCCATGGCGTGCGCGTCTTCACGCCGATGATGCTGGCGGCAGCCGCCGCCGACCCGGGCTTCGAGGCCCACATCGTCAACACCGCCTCCATGGCCGGCCTGCTGAACGCGCCCAACCTGGGCGTCTACAACGTCAGCAAGCACGCGGTCGTGAGCCTGAGCGAGACGCTTTACCAAGACCTCAGGCTGGTGTCCGAGCGCATCGGGGCCTCGGTGCTCTGTCCCTACTTCGTGCCCACCGGCATTGGCCGCAGCGAGCGCAACCGGCCCGAGGCGGCGGGCGGATCCGCCGCGCCGCTCACCGCCAGCCAGAAGGTGTCACAGGCCATGCTGGCCAAGGCGGTCGATGCCGGCAAACTGAGCGCGGCCCAGGTGGCCACGCTGGTGTTCGACGCGGTGCGCGAGGACCGCTTCTACATCTACAGCCACCCGCAGGCCCTGGGCGGCGTGCAGTCGCGCTTCGAGGACCTGACCCTGCAGCGCAACCCGAGCGACCCCTTCGCCGCGAGGCCGGACATCGCGGCGAACCTGCGCGAGGCCTTGCGTTCGGCGTCCTGACGTGCGAAGGCGACTCAGCAGCACCGACCGGACATCCTTGCCTTGGATGGGTCTCCCCGTCCAAGGCGGCCCCTGTCAGGCAGCGACGATCTTCCGGTTGCCGGCACCCGGCAGAACCTTCAACGCCTTGTCAGTGACGGCGGTGTAAGTGCGGCTCTGGATGGTGCTCACGTAGAACCAGTCGGCGCGGCACTCGGCGCTGGTGGCCGTCAACAGCATGAACCCCCGACGCGCGGTGTCGCAGTACTGGAGCGGTCCGATCAGCGCCGTGAGTGAGGCCGCGAGGGCGGTGGGGTTCTCATTGGGCAGGTAGGCCTCAAAGCCGGGCGAGGTGACCGAGGTGGTGGCAAATTCGACACCGACCTGGTTGCCTTGGTAGTCGAGCAGGTCGCTGGCCCAGGCGTTGTGCGTATCACCGGCCAGCACCACCAGGTTCTTGTTCAGTGCGCGTGCCGTGCCCAGCACGGTCTCGC
>CAISYQ010000302.1 GCA_903889735.1 uncultured Methylibium sp. | reverse complement strand
CTGGGCCGGCCTGCGAAGCAGATCCTGTTCGTCTCCAGCAACGGCTGGGATGCCCTCGGCGCCACCTGGCAGGGCTACACCACGCTCTGGGTCAACCGCCAAGGCCTGCCGCCCGAGGCGCTGGAGCCCGCGCCCACGCACACCGGCAGCTCGCTGCGCGCCGTGCTCGATTTTTTTCCCGCCACGTCCCTCGCTCCCTCCCCCATCCGCTCGCCCCGGCCCGCCTGAGGCGGGCCCTCTCTCTTTTTCCAAGGACCTCCGACCATGACCACGCTCCCGCTGCCCGAGGGCATGCAGATCAACGCGCCCATCCTGCCGGGCTTCGAGACCATCCTCACGCCGGCCGCGCTGGCACTGGTCGCCCAGCTGCACAGGGCCTTCGAGCCGCGCCGCCGCGAGCTGCTGGCCGCCCGCGTGGAGCGCGCGAAGCGCCTGGACGCCGGCGAGCGCCCCGACTTCCTGCCCGAGACGAAGGCCATCCGCGAGGGCGATTGGCAGATCGCGCCCCTGCCCAAGGCACTGGAATGCCGCCGTGTGGAGATCACCGGCCCGGTCGAGGCCAAGATGGTGATCAATGCCTTCAATTCCGGCGCCGACAGCTACATGTCCGACTTCGAGGACAGCAACTCGCCGAAATGGGCCAACCAGATCCAGGGCCAGGTCAACCTCTTCCGCGCCGTGCGCCGCACGCTGACCGTCGGCAGCAAGGGCAAGACCTACAAGCTCAACGACAAGATCGCCACGCTGCAGGTGCGCCCGCGCGGCTGGCACCTGGACGAGAAGCATGTGCTGGTGGACGGCGAGCGCGTCTCGGGCGGCATCTTCGACTTCGCGCTCTTCCTCTTCCACAACGGCGCCGAGCAGGTGGCGCGCGGCGCCGGCCCTTACTTCTACCTGCCCAAGATGGAAAGCCATCTGGAGGCGCGGCTGTGGAACGATATCTTCGTGATGGCCCAGCAGCAGGTGGGCCTGCCGCGCGGCACCGTCAAGGCCACGGTGCTGATCGAGACCATCCTCGCCGCCTTCGAGATGGACGAGATCCTCTATGAGCTGCGCGAGCACAGCGCCGGCCTGAATGCCGGGCGCTGGGACTACATCTTCAGCTGCATCAAGAAGTTCAAGAACGACCGCGACTTCTGCCTGGCCGACCGCAAGCTGGTGACGATGACAGCGCCCTTCATGCGCGCCTACGCACTGCTGCTGCTCAAGACCTGCCACCAGCGCGGTGCGCCGGCCATCGGCGGCATGAGCGCGCTGATCCCGATCAAGGACGACCCGGAGAAGAACGCCATCGCCATGGCCGGCATCATCAAGGACAAGCGCCGCGACGCCAACGACGGCTACGACGGCGGCTGGGTCGCGCACCCCGGCCTGGTGGACGTGGCGATGAAGGAGTTCATCGACGTGCTGGGCGACAAGCCCAACCAGATCGAGCGCCAGAAGAAGTACACCCACATCCAGGCCGAGCACCTGCTTGAGTTCAAGCCCGAGACGCCGATCACCGAGGCCGGCCTGCGCATGAACATCAACGTCGGCATCTACTACCTGGGAAGCTGGCTGGCTGGCAACGGCTGCGTGCCCATCTTCAACCTGATGGAAGACGCCGCCACCGCCGAGATCAGCCGCTCCCAGGTCTGGCAGTGGATCCGCAGCCCCAAGGGCGTGCTGGCAGACGGCCGCAAGATCACCGCCGAGATGGTCAAGGCCATGGTCACCGAGGAGCTCCAGGGCATCAAGGCCGCCGGCTACGAGGGCATGACCATCGACCGCGCCGCGCAGATCTTCGAGCAGATGAGCACCCAGGAGGCCTTCGCCGAGTTCCTGACCCTGCCGCTTTACGAGGAACTCTGAAGCGCCCTGACGCTCTCTGAGCCACCTCTTCCGCACCCTCACCCCCAAGGCCAGGCCGACCGCCCGCCAGGAGACCGCCATGAGATCCTTCCGCCCGATGAATCACGGCTCCTGCCGGCTGCTCTGCGCCTGCCTGCTGGTGGGACTGGCGGGCGGCGCGACCGCGCAGACGCCGTCTTCGGGCGGCGCACCGGCGGGCGCACCGAGCAGCGGCATCCAGAAGCAGCATCGCGATACCGCTACCCGGGTGCAAGACGACTTCTTCCGCCATGCCAACGGCACCTGGCTGAAGGACACGCCCATCCCCGCCGACCGCTCGCGCATCGGCTCCTTCGAGACCATCGCCGACGACACCCGGGCCCAGCTG
>CAISYQ010000301.1 GCA_903889735.1 uncultured Methylibium sp. | reverse complement strand
GCTTGGCGCAGGCGAGGGGTCAGCCGGTCTTGCGTCCGTGGAGGCCGTCTTCTCAAGGCCTGCTTCTTGGGATCCTGCCTCTTTGGGTTCTGATACTTTCGATGCTGATCCTAGGGGTACAGCCTCTTGGGCGCCGACCTCCTTGGCGCCCGCCGCCCGGGCGGACCCAGGCTCGGCCGCATCCGCCCAGGCCGGCACTGCGTGCGCCAACAGCATCGCCGCCGTCCATGCCAGCGCACAGCGCGCCGGCGCCGCACGGCCAAGCCCCGGTGGACGCTGACGGTAGGAGGGTGCGATCCGTTGCGGGTCTGGGTTGTTCATCCCTTCATTGGAACCCAGGCCGAGACACGCGTGAATGCCAAGCTTGTCAATGCCCTGGCACCCCGACGCCTCAACGCGCGGTCTCATCGACATGGCAGGTGCTGCGCTTCATGCCATCCCGCATCGCCCGCAGGCGCTTGATGGCGCCGCTGCGATCGTCGAACTCCGCCACCATCAGGTCGAGCGCGCCCCGGCGCTCGTGCTCCTCCACGGCCAGCCAGGGGGCGCCGAGCGCCGCCCACTGCGCATCGGTGAGCGGCAGCTCGCCGGTCAGGAAGATCTGGCGACGATGCGGACCGGACTCGAAAGACGCGGCCACCGCCTGCCCGCTGTCCCTGGGGCGGCACAGCCCATGCGCCATCGTCTGGTCGAACACGAGCAGGTCCCCCGGCGCCAGCGGCTGGCGCACGCCGGCATGCGGCATCACGAACTCCACATCGGCCACCTCCAGCGCCAAGAGCCAGAACAGGCAGCGCGACCAGTGGCGGCTCACGTCGTTGTGAAAGCCGGCGCCGCAGGCCGCGAGGTAGTCGATGCGGGTGGTGACGCTGCGCCGGTAGGCCTCAAGGTCCGTTCCCAGCACGCCGGTCAACTGCAGGGCGGCGGCGATCTGGCCGGCCAGATCGGCCACGCCCGGCGCGGCCGCGGACAGGTCCTCGAGCGTGGTGTTCGCGTAGTCGATATCCGAGAAGGCCTCGATGCTCACCCGCGAATAGCCCTCGGTCGCCAGGCGGGCGAGCGAGACGGCGTCGAGGAAGTCCGTGCCGACGAGGTGCACGCGGCCATAGGGGGCGCGGGCGTCCGAGGCATGCTGCGGCTCGTCGCTGCGCACCGCGAAGGCCCGAAAGGGCGGTGGCACCCGGTGCTGATCGGCGGCGATGAGCTGGTGATGGGAAAGATCGGGCATCACGACATTGTCGTGACCGCCGCGCCTGTCTGCTGCCCTGCCACCGGCGCAAACCCCGATGCGCTCCGGGCCAGAAGATGCATCATCCCAGGGCCTGGCAGATGCACGGGAAGCTCCACCCAGGGCCGGGGTGAAGGCCGCTGCCGGAACAAGCCTAAGAATCAAACCACACTCAGAAAAGAAATCCACCATGCCCGCTACCGCTTCGCACAACGAACCGCTGGACGCCGTGATCATCGGCGCCGGCTTGACCGGCCTCTACCAGCTGTGGTCCCTGCGCAAGCTCGGCATGCGGGTGCGCGTGATCGATGCCGCCTCGGGCGTGGGTGGCACCTGGTACTGGAACTGCTATCCGGGCGCCCGCACCGATTCACCGTCCAACATCTACCAGTACTGGTTCTCGGAGGAACTGCTCGACGAGTGGAACTGGAGCGAGCGCTACTGCGGCCACGCCGAGTCCGAGCGCTACTTCAACCATGTCGCCGACCGCTTCGACCTGCGCAAGGACATCAGCTTCAACACCCGCGTCGATGCCGCGCACTGGGACGAGGCCACGGGCTGCTGGAACCTGCGGACCGACCAGGGCGAGACGGTGAGCGCGCAGTTCCTCATCACCGCGCTGGGGCCGCTCAGCGCGCCGGTGGTGCCGCCCTTCCAGGGCCATGACAGCTTCAAGGGCCGGCTCGTGCACACGGCACGCTGGCCGCGCGAGGGCATCGACCTGAAAGGCCAGCGCGTGGGCGTGATCGGCACCGGGGCCACCGGCATCCAGGTGATCCAGACCATCGCCCCCGAGGTTGCCCACCTCACCGTCTTCCAGCGCACGGCCAACTACGCGGTGCCGATGACCAACCCGCGCTATGACGATGCCGACCGTGCTGCCATCCGCGCCCGCTACCCGCAGACGCGCGAGGCCATCTGGACCACCTTTGTCGGCTTCGACGAGCCCGGCGAGACGCGCCCCTACTTGAGCCTGCCCCCCGAGGAGCGCCGCGCGACGCTGGAGCGGCTGTGGTCCGACGGCTCTCTGAAGATCTGGGTGGCCGGCTTCATGGAGATCTTCTTCGATCCGGTGGTCAGCGAGGAGGTGTCGGATTTCGTGCGCGAAAAGATCCGCGCCCGCATCCACGACCCCCGGGTGGCCGACAAGCTGGTGCCGCGCGACCACGGCTTCGGCACCCGCCGCGTGCCGCTGGAGACCGGCTATTTCGAGGTCTTCAACCGCGATAACGTCGATCTCATCAGCCTGCACGAATCAAAGATCGAGTGCATCACGCCGAACGGCATCCGCACCTCGGCGGGGGAGATCCCGCTGGACGTGATCATCCTGGCCACCGGCTTCGATGCCGGCACCGGTGGGCTGACGGCGATCGACATCCGCGGCCGCGGGGGCGTGTCGCTGCGCGAGGAGTGGAAGAAGGAGGTCCGCACCACGATGGGCCTGCAGATCCACGGCTACCCGAACCTGTTCACCACCAGCGCGCCCTACGCGCCGGCCTCGGCCTTCTGCAACGCGCCGACCTGCCTGCAGCACCAGGTGCAGTGGATCACCGACTGCATCAGCCACCTGCGCGAGCACGACCGGCACACCATCGAGCCCTTGGCGCAGACCGAGCAGCGCTGGCTCGATCACCATGACGAGCTCGCCAACCTGACCCTGGTCGCCAAGACCAAGTCCTGGTACACCGGCGGCAACATCGAGGGCAAGCACAACCGGCTGCTGGGCTACATCGGCGGCCTCCCGGCCTACCGTGAGGCCTGCGAGAAGGTCAAGCAGCAGGGCTACGAGGGCTTCGAGCTGGCCTGATCTGGCGGGCGGCGCCATCAATCAAAACGGGTCAGCTCCTTGTGAGAGCTGACCCGTCGATTTCTCTGGTGTCTACTGGTGCGGCTGGCAGGATTCGAACCCACGACCCCTTGGTTCGTAGCCAAGTACTCTATCCAACTGAGCTACAGCCGCAGCAAGGGCGAGAGTATAGCAAGCCCTTTGACTCTGGCTCAACTGAGGGCGGCGGCACGGAAGCAGGCGGCGGCGCGGGCGGCATCCTCGCCGTGCTCGGCCATCGCGGCGAGCTGCAACCAGGCCTGGCGGCGGGCAGGCGCGGCCAGCGCGGGGTCATCGACCGAGCGCTCCAGCAGCAACCGGGCCTTGCCCCAGAGCTGGCGGGCCACCAGCGCCCGCCCCACCGCGAACGCGATGGCGCCCTCGCCAGGGCAGGCCTGGAGGGCCGCTTCCAGCCGGGCCAGCCATTCGGGGCCGATGCCCTCCGCCGCATCGGCCAGGGCCAGGGCGATGGCATCACGGTCCTCGCGGGGCAGCTGCGACATGCGCTCCCAGAAGGGGCGCAGCCAGCCACGGGCTTCCTCGGCCGCGCCCAGCCCAGCCAGCAGCCGAGCGGCCTGCGCGGCGACCTGGGCATCGCGCCGGTCGCCGGCGTCGAGCTCGCGCCAAACCCGCCGGAGTTGATCGGCATCGCGCGCCCCGGCCAGGGCCTGGGCCGCGAGCGACCGGACCAGGCCCTGAGCCGCCACCGGCGAGAAGCCCTGGTGCTTGGCCAGCAGCCGCGCCGTGCGCAACGCCTCCATGGGCTCGGCCGCCAACCTCGCCGCCTGCAGCTTCATGCGCAGGGCCTGGGTGCGCCGGGCCACGCCGGGCGGCAGCTCGGCCAGCAGCTCGAGGCTGCGCGGCGCATCGCGGTCGTCCAGGGCCCATTCGGCCGCCAGCAGCCGGGCGGCCTCCTCGGCCGTGCGGCCGGCGGGGGCCATGCGCGCCAGCTCGAGCGCCTGCGCCAGCTGCCGGTCACGGCCGACGCGGTCCTGCAGACGGTGCAGGCTGCCGGCCGAGAGCAGGTGGCCGAGCACCGCGAACTCGGTGTCCCGCTGCAGCTCCGGGGTGTAGGTCTGGATGGCGATCGCCCGCTGGGCCGCCTTGTGAGCGCGGCTGTAGCGGCCGCCGAAATACTGCGCCAGAGCCTCGCGCAGGGCGGCCTGGGCGAGGCGATCCCGCCGTGAGACCCGCCACTCCCGCGCCCGCCGCGGCAGGCCGGTCAGGGAGCTGACGGCGTTGAACAGGGCGTTCAATGCAAAACAGAAACCGACCAGCCCCGCCAGGAAGAGGTTGAAGGAGAGGTCCAGGCGCCAGGGCGCCCAGTAGAAGGTGACGAGGTTGTCGTTGCTGCCGAGCAGGCCAGCCCCCACGACCGCGACGATCGCCAGCAGCAGCAGCCAGATCACGGCGCGCATCGCGTCCCTAAGCTCGCAGGCTGGAGATCAACGGGTGGCCGACGTGGTCAGCGTCGCCAAGGCCGCGAGCGTGTCATCGGGCCGCGGCACGCCCGCCTGGCGCGCCTGCGAGGCCACGCTGCGCAGCAACTCGATCAGCACCGCGGTCTGGCGCGAGTTGCGGTCGAAATGCCTCTCGGTCGCACCGATGGCGCCCTGCAGATCGGCCTGGGCGATGTCGAACTGGCGGCTCAGCAGCGCAAGCCGCGCATTGAGCAGCTTGAGCTTGAGGTTCTCGCGCAGGAAATAGGCCTGCTCGGGCACCAGCAGCATGGCCTCGGGCTGGTCGATGCGGGTCACACGCACCAGACCGGACACCTCTGCCCAGAGCATGCGCCCCCAATCGGAGAGGAAGGCCCCCACGCCGCCCACGGGCGTGGGTAAGAGCAGGTTGGGCCGTGGGGCCGCGCGCCCGGCCGATGCGGCGGCGGCAGGGGCGGATGCCGTGGCAGCCACCGGAGACGGTGCCGATGCTGGCAGGCGCACCGGGCTGCGCGGGGCCTCGATCACCAGCAGCGGTGCCTCGTCGACCAGGCGCACGCCTTCATCGAGCTTGATGGCCAGGGAGGCCAGGTCGGCCACACCAACGGCCTTGGTACGGTCGATATCGCGCGCAATGGCACGGCGCACACCCTCCAACCGGGGCTGGCCGGACCGGGCCAGGCGTTCATCGGCCGACCTGAGCGCCGCCAGCAGGGGTTCGGCGCTGCCGGTGATCCCGGTCTGCTGCAAGGCCACGCGCACGGCGGCATCGATGTCGGCCAGCAGGTTTTCGTCGCGCGAGCGGGTGAGCGAGCGGATCAGATCCTCGAGCTGGCTGCGCTGCAGCGCCATCTCGGCCACGCGGGCATCGAGCAGCGCGGACTTGGCCACCGCATCGCGCGACAGCTCCTGCGCCTGGCGTGCCAGCAGGGTGGCTTCGGTGGCCTGGGTCTGGCTGTCTTGCTGGCGGCGCACCAGCTCCTGCTCGAGCGACTGCACGCGGTCCTGGGTGCGCCACGCGATCGCCAAGGCGGCCAGCGCGGCCAGGGTCAGCGCACCGAACAATCCCAGGGTCCAGGACGGGAGCCGGCCCGAGGGGGTGGGGGGCTGCGGCGCAGGCGCCGCCTCGGAAGGCAGGAGGGGCTCGCTCACAGTGGGATCGATTCTATCGGCGCCCCTGGAGCGGACGGCTGCTCGCTCGACCGTGCCACGATCGCCCGCAACGCGGCCAGGACGGCCGTGGCCGCCGGCGCGACCTCGCACACCTCCCCGAAGCCAGCCTGGCGCGCGGCCTCGGCGATGCGGGGGTGGGTGACCAGCGCCAGCGAGCCCGCCCAGGGCGCGGCCGCCACGCTCAAGGCGGGCGGGGTGACGGTCGCCAATGCTGGCGCGGATGGGCCCGGCACCGGTGCATGCCGGGCTGCGAGGGCCTGCAGATGACCGATCGCCTCCGAGCTGCTGAACCACCAGAGATGATGGCTGGGCGCCGCCAGCGCCTGGCGCCACACCGCCAGCGCCGCCTCGTCCCACTGCGGCAGGCCGCGACGGTAGGTGGCGAGGGCCTGCACCCGGGCGCCCTCGCCGCGCAGCGTGGCGGTGAGCCACTCCCGTCCCTCCCCGCCCTCCTCCGACTCGCGGCCCGCGAGGCCCGAAGGGTCAGCGTCCGGCGTCATGCCGCTCTTTCCGCTCTCGCTACGCCCATCACCCTGCGCGCCCCCGCGCAAGATCAACACCGAGCGGCCCGCCCAGGGGCCGCGCAGGCGCAGCTGCGCCCAGAGCGATTCGGAATCGAAACTCGCCGCATCCGCGGCCGGCTCGGTCACCTGCCCGGGCGGCACGCCGGCGGCGCGCAGCGCCGCGCCAGTGCCCGGACCAGGCGCGGCCGCCTGCAGCGCGGCCGGCCAGTCGCAGCCGGGTGGGCGGCGGGCGAAAAAATGTGCCACCGCGTTGGGGCTGACGAACATCGCCAGATCCTGGCCGGGCAGCGCCCGCCAGGCGGCGGCCACGGGCGCCGGATCGTCAACCGGGACGATGCCCATCAGCGGCAGCGCCGCCGCCAGGAAGCCTTCCGCCTGGAGCCGCGCGACCCAGTCCCCGGCCTGGGCGGCCGGACGGGTGACCAGCACGCGCAGGGCGGCGGTCATGGGTTGTGTGGGGGATTCAGGGGGCCGGGGTCTGCAACGCGGCCAACAGCGCCTCGCCGCCGTCCGCGCGCAGGCGCTCGGAGACCGCCCGGCCCAGCGCCTCGGCCGCGGTGGTGTCGGCCACCGGCTCGAGGGCTTCGGCGTGCACCAATTCGGGCGGCGCGCCGTCGACACTGCCGAGCACGGCGTGCAGGGCCAGGCGGCCGTCGGCCTGCCAGCGGGCGTGGGCTGCCAGCGGCATGCTGCAACTGCCCCCCAGGGCGCGCGAGACGGCCCGCTCGGCGTGCACCGCCAACCAGCTCGGCCGGTGCGTCAGTGTCTGCAGCGCGGCCCACAGCGCCGGGTGGCGCTCCGCGCAATCGGCCCGGACCTCGATGCCCAGCGCGCCCTGCCCAGCGGCTGGCAGCATGGCGGCGGGCTCGAAGCAGGCGCGCACACGATCGCCCAGGCCCAGGCGCTTGAGGCCCGCAGCGGCCAGCACGATCGCGTCGTACTGGCCTTCGTCGAGCTTGCGCAGGCGGGTGTCGAGATTGCCGCGCAGCGGCTCGATCTTCAGGTCCGGGCGCAGGGCCCGCAGCTGGCTGAGCCGCCGCAAGCTCGAGGTGCCGACCACGGCGCCGGCGGGCAAGGCCTCCAGGCTGGCGTAGCGCGGCGAGACCCAGGCATCGCGCGGGTCCTCACGCTCCAGCACGGCGGCCAGCACGAAGCCCTCGGGCAGCTCCATCGGCACGTCCTTGAGGGAATGCACCGCCAGGTGGGCCTCGCCGGCCTCCAGTGCGGTCTCCAGCTCCTTGACGAACAGGCCCTTGCCGCCCACCTTGCTCAAGGTGCGGTCGAGGATCTGGTCGCCGCGGGTGGTCATGCCCAGCAGCTCGACCGGCGCCTCGAGCATCGCTGTGAGCAGCGCACGCACATGCTCGGCCTGCCACAGGGCAAGCCGGCTCTCGCGGGTCGCGATGACCCAGGCCTTTTTGTCGACGTCCATCCCCACATGCTAGCAGCGCCCCACCGTGATGCGCAGAGGCTGGCACGGCCGCTGCTAGCATGTTTGCGACACCCGTCTTCCCGATCACGGACCCCACGCGAAGCCCACCCCATGCCCCGCAAACCCGCCGCCCCCGTCAACGCTGGCAACGACAAGAACCGCCCGCTGATCGAGGACATCCGGCTGCTCGGCCGGCTGCTCGGCGACGTGATCCGCGAGCAGGAGGGCTCGGCCGCCTTCGAGCTGATCGAGCGCATCCGCCAGCTCGCGGTGGCCTACCGGGTCAAGAGCGATGCCTCGGCGGGCAAGGCCCTGGACCGCCTGCTGAAGAACCTGTCGGTCGATCAGGCGGTGTCGGTGGTGCGGGCCTTCAGCTACTTCGCGCACCTGGCCAACCTCGCCGAGGACCGCCACCACCTGCGGCGCCGCGAGCACCACGAACGGCTCGGCCATGTGCAGCCGGGGTCGCTGGCGATGAGCTTCGAGCGCCTGGCCCAGCGCGGCCTGCGGGCCTCGGAGATCGCCGAGACGCTGGCCCATGCCTACATCGCACCGGTGCTGACCGCCCACCCCACCGAGGTGCAGCGCAAGAGCGTGCTCGACGCCGAGCGCGCCGTGGCCCACCTGATCCAGGCGCGCGACGGCCTGGCCACGCCGCGCGAGCGCAGCCTCAACGAGCAGGCGCTGCGCGCCCGCGTGATCCAGCTCTGGCAGACCCGGCTGCTGCGCAACTCCAAGCTCAGCGTGGCCAACGAGATCGACAACGCCCTGTCCTACTACCAGAGCACCTTCCTGCGCGAGATCCCGCGCCTCTATGGCGAGATCGAGCAGCACCTGGAGGGCTTCGAGATCGCGCCCTTCTTCCGCATGGGCAACTGGATCGGCGGCGACCGCGACGGCAACCCCAACGTCACCGCCGAGACCGTGCGGCTCGCGGTCGCCCGCCACTGCGAGACCGCCCTGCGCTTCTACCTCACCGAGGTGCATGAGCTGGGCAGCGAGCTGTCCATGTCGGCGCTGCTGGTGGAGGTCTCGCCGGCGATGCAGGCGCTGGCCGAGCGCTCCGGCGACACCAACGAACACCGCGTGGACGAGCCCTACCGTCGTGCGCTGATCGGCGTCTACGCGCGCCTGGCCGGCACGCTGCAGGCACTGACCGGCACCGAGGCATTGCGCCACGCCGTCGCCCCCGCTGCGCCCTATGCCGCGGCCGAGGAGCTGCTGGCCGATCTGCGCACGGTGGAGACCTCGCTGGCCACGCATTTCGGCGCCACGCTGGCCGCCGCACGGCTGAAGCCGCTGATCCGCGCCGTGCAGGTGTTCGGCTTCCACCTCGCCACCATCGACCTGCGCCAGAGCTCCGACCAGCATGAGGCGGTGATCGCCGAGCTGATGGCGGTGGCACAGATCGAGGCCGACTACAGCGGCCTGCCCGAGGAGGCCAAGATCACGCTGCTGCTGGGCCTGCTGAACGACGCGCGCGGCCTGCAGGTGCGCACCGCCGACTACAGCGAACGCACCCGTGGCGAGCTGGCGATCTTCGAGTCGGCTCGCGAGCTGCGGGAGCGCTTCGGCGCCTCGACCATCCGCCACGCCATCATCAGCCACACCGAGACCGTGAGCGACCTGCTCGAGGTCCTGCTGCTGCAGAAGGAAGTGGGGCTGATGCGCGGCACGCTGCAGGGCCAGGGCGCGGCCGAGGCCCGCGCCGACCTGATCGTCGTGCCGCTGTTCGAGACCATCGCCGACCTGCGCCAGGCCGCACCCATCATGCGTGCCTTCTACGCCCTGCCCGGGGTGCTGCCGCTGGTGCTGCGCGGTGGCGCCGAGCACTACGGCGAGCAGGACATCATGCTCGGCTACTCCGACAGCAACAAGGACGGCGGCTTCTTCACCAGCAACTGGGAGCTCTACCGGGCCGAGACCGCGCTGGTCGCGTTGTTCGAGCCGCTGCGGCGCGAGCACGGCCTGACGCTGCGCCTCTTCCACGGTCGCGGCGGCACGGTGGGCCGGGGCGGCGGGCCCAGCTACGAGGCCATCCTGGCCCAGCCCCCCGGCACGGTGAACGGCCAGATCCGCCTCACCGAGCAAGGCGAGGTGATCGCCTCCAAATACGCCAACCCCGAGATCGGCCGCCGCAACCTGGAGACCCTGGTTGCTGCCACGCTGGAGGCCACCCTGCTGCCGCCGCGGCGCGGCGCCCCGCAGCGCTTCCTGGACGCCGCGGCCGAGCTCTCGGCGCTCAGCATGGCGGCCTACCGCGGGCTGGTCTACGAGACACCGGGCTTCACCGACTACTTCTTCGCCGCCACCCCGATCCGCGAGATCGCCGAGCTCAACATCGGATCACGGCCGGCCTCGCGCAAGGCCACCCGCGCCATCGAGGACCTGCGCGCCATCCCCTGGGGCTTCAGCTGGGGCCAGTGCCGCGTGGCCCTGACCGGCTGGTACGGTTTCGGCTCGGCGGTGGAGCAGTGGCTGGGCGAGGCGTCTCCCGCGCGCGCCGAGCGCGTGGCCTTGCTGCAGCGCATGCACGCCCAATGGCCTTTCTTCAGCACGCTGATGTCCAACATGGACATGGTGCTGGCCAAGAGCGACCTCGCGGTGGCCCTGCGCTACGTGGAGCTGGTGCCCGACAAGCGGGTCGCCAAGCGCATCTTCGCCGCCATCCAGGCCGAGTGGACCCGCACCCAGCACGTGCTGGAACTGATCACCGGCGAGACCACGCGGCTGGCCTCCAACGAGTCGCTGGCGCGCGCCATCGCCTACCGCTTGCCCTACATCGATCCGCTGAACCACCTGCAGGTCGAGCTGATGCGGCGCTACCGCGGTCACAAGGAAACCGGCCCGGGCCACGAGCGGGTGCAGCGCGGCATCCACCTCTCGATCAACGGCGTGGCAGCGGGCTTGCGCAACTCCGGTTGAGCCTGTGGAGCGTCCCAGACCCTGAGGTGGCGGCGCGGCCAGCCCGCCTCAGGGCTTGGACACAGGGGCGGCGGCTGGCGCTTCAGGAGCCATGCCCGAGGTCGCGCCCACCGGCGGCGGCTTGTGGAGATCGTCGTGGTGGTCGCCATGCCGGTCATCGGGGTGGAGGATGTGCTCAGGCGCCCCAGCCGCAGCCGGAGCGTGCGCATGGTGCTCGTGGGTCAGGCCCGCCAGCATCGCGGTCAGGCCGAGGCCGGCGGCGAGCCAGGCGAGCTGCGTCGCGGTCGCGCGCCAGGCCAGGCGGCGCTGCAGCTGCGGGATCAGGTCGGCCACCGCCACATAGATGAAGCTGCTGGCGGCGATCACGAGCAGGTAGGGCAGCACCGGCTCGAACTGCTGGATCACGAAGTAGCCCAGCACGCCGCCCACCACCGCCGCCAGGCCCGAGATGGCGTTGTAGACGAGCGCCCGGCCGCGCGAGAAGCCGGCGTTGAGCAGCACGATGTAGTCGCCCACCTCCTGCGGGATCTCGTGGGCGATCACCGCCACCGCGGTGACGATGCCGAGCTGCGTGTCCACCAGGAAGGCGGTGGCGATCAGCACGCCGTCGCAGAAGTTGTGGATGCTGTCGCCCAGCAGCACGCTCCAGCCGCCACGCCCGGCCTGTTCGGCGTCGAAACCATGGTGGTGGTGGTGGTGCTCGTCGTCGCCCTCGTGGTGGTGGCTGTGGCGGTAGAGCTCGACCTTCTCCAGCAGGAAGAAGAACAGCAGGCCGCCGAGCAGGGTGGCGAACAGGGCCTGCGGCGAGCCGCCGGTCTCGAAGGCCTCGGGCAGCAGCTTGAGCAGCGCGGTGCCGAGCAGCACGCCCGCCGACAGGCTCACCAGGTGCCGCACGATCAGCTTCAGCACCGCCAGCGTCAAGCCGGCCGCGATGAGCACCGACAGCACGCCGCCCGCGAAGGTGGCCGCCACGATCCAGAGCAGGGTCAGGGACATCGGGAGGATTTTCCAGTGAGGACTTCAGGCAGAGGGGCCGCCGCCCGAGGACAGGGCGGCGCGTGGTGGGCTCGGGGCGGGCTTCGGGCGCAGGGTTGAGACCCCTGGATCAGGCCACGCCCTGGGCCTTGAACCAGGCCAGGCAGCGTCGCCAGCCATCGTCGGCCAGGTCCTTGCGGTAGCTGGGCCGGTAGTCGGCGTGAAAGCCATGCGGGGCGTCGGGGTAGACGACGATCTCCGACCTCGCGGCCGCCGCATGGCCCGCGGCACCCGCGGCCGCCAGCGCAGCCTTCATCCGGTCGACCGTCTCCAGCGGGATGCCGCTGTCCTGGCCCCCGTAGAGCCCCAGCACCGGCGCCTGCAGCGCGCCCGCCACGTCGACCGGGTGGCGCGGAAAGGCGGTGTTGGCCTCGCCGACCAGCCGGCCGTACCAGGCCACGCCCGCCTTGACCCGCGGGTTGTGCGCTGCGTAGAGCCAGGTGATGCGCCCGCCCCAGCAGAAGCCCGTGACCCCCAGGCGCGACACATCGCCGCCATGGGCCGCGGCCCAGGCCACGCAGGCATCGAGGTCGGCCAGGGTCTCGGCGTCGGATTTCTTCATGACCACTTCGGCAAACAGCGTCGGGATGTCGGTATAGGCCTTGGCATCGCCCTGGCGCACGAACATCTCCGGCGCGATGGCGAGGTAGCCCTGCCGGGCGAAGCGCCGGGCGACATCGGCGATGTGCTCGTGCACGCCGAAGATCTCGCTCACCACCAGCACCACCGGCAGGCCGCTGCGACCGGCGGGCGCGGCGCGGTAGGCCGGCAGGGCGAACCCACCGACCGGCACGCTGACCTCACCGACCTCCAGCCCCGCAGCATCGGTGGACAGGGTCTGCGCGCCCACGGGCAACACGGCGGCGGCGAATCCCGACCCGACGGCGGTGGCCACGAAATCACGGCGGCCGAGATCGGGCGCGGGCGGGGAGGTCTCGAGGGATGAGGTCATGGCGTGGTGTCCGGCGTGGAAGCCCCGATTCTAGAAAGCTGTGCGGCCCGCCCCGGCCGCCGGGATCCGAACCCGCCATCCTGCCGCCCAGGACCCACCCTGCGGCCACAATCACGGCCATGCAAAGCAGCGCCCAAGACACCGCCGACACCCCGCTGCTGGCCGCCATCGACCTGGGCTCCAACAGCTTCCGGCTCGAGATCGGCCAGCTTGCCCGGGGCCGCTACAAGCGCATCGACTACCTGAAGGAAACCGTGCGCCTGGGTGGCGGCCTGGACGACGACGGTCGCCTCACTGAGGAGGCGCAGCTGCGCGGCCTGGCCTGCCTGTCGCGCTTTGCGCTGCGGCTGCAAGACGGCGAGGTGCTGAGGGTGCGGGCCGTGGCCACCCAGACCCTGCGCGAGGCCCGCAACCGCGATGCCTTCCTGGCGCGGGCGCGCACCGTGCTCGGCCACCCCATCGAGGTCATCTCCGGGCGCGAGGAGGCGCGGCTGATCTTCGCCGGCGTGGCGCGTCTGCAGCCCAGCCCCCGGCCCCGGCTGGTGATCGACATCGGCGGTCGCTCCACCGAGATGATCCTCGGCCAGGGCCGCACGCCCCGCACGACCGAGAGCTTCCAGGTCGGCAGCGTGAGCCTGTCGATGCGCTATTTCCCCGACGGGCGCTTCACCGAGGCGGGATTCCGGGCTGCGCAGATCGCCGCCGGGGCCGAGCTCGAGGAGGCGCTGCAGCCCTTCGCCCCCGGCCAGTGGATCGAGGCCCTGGGCTCCTCCGGCACGGTGGGGGCGGTGTCGCAGCTGCTGGCGGCCAACGGCATCACCAACGGCGCCATCACGCCCCAGGGCCTGCGCTGGTGCATCGAGGCCTGCCTGCAGGCCGGCCACCAGGACGCCCTTGACCTGCCAGGCCTCAAGCCCGAGCGCCGCGCGGTGCTGGGCGGCGGCCTGTCCATCCTCTACACGCTGGCGATGCAGTTCGGCATCGACGCCCTGCAGCCGGCCCGCGGTGCCCTGCGCCAGGG
>CAISYQ010000300.1 GCA_903889735.1 uncultured Methylibium sp. | reverse complement strand
TTCAGTTTCATCGCTTACGACGACCTGCCCAACGTGAAGGACATCCTGTCACGCGTGGCCTCGCTTGGCCTGGAGCGGATTCCCGAGTCCGAGCGCAATCTGCTGCTGGGGTTGCCCTTCAAGCTGATCGTGACCAAACACCGCTTGGGCCTGATCGACGAGGCCCTGGAAGCCCGGATCCTGGGCGCGCGGCGCCATTTTGCGGAGCAACTGCCCCAGGACATGCGCAACTCGATCGCTTTTTTCGATCCCTTGCAGTACAACGGTGCCGCCTCGTTGCAGGACAACATCCTGTTCGGCAAGATCGCCACCGGCCAGGCCGGCGGCAGCGCGCAGATTGGCGCCCTGATGCGCCAGATCCTCGACGAACTCAACCTGCGTGCGCTGGTCCTGACGATCGGTCTGGACTACCAGGTCGGGACCGGCGGGGCCCGGCTCTCGGTGCCGGACCGGCAGAAAGTAGCCATCGGTCGGGCCTTGCTCAAGCGCCCGACCGTGCTGATCCTCGACCAGGCGTCCGCCGTGCTGGATCCGGCTGCGCAGAGCCGTCTGGTGTCCAACGTGCTCACCGCCCGCATGGGCCAGTCGGTGTTCTGGGTGCTCAACCGGGTCGACCTGGCCGAGCGATTCGGCCATGTGCTGGTGATGGAGCATGGCAAGCTGGCGGAGCAGGGCGCCTATGATGAACTGCTGGGGCATGACGGGACGATGCGCAGGCTCCTCAGGACCGGATAGCACTATTCAAGGAGGCTCGACATGAGCTTGGAACAGGAAGTCGAATTGATCCGAAGGTTTCCAATCTTCAGCAAGATCACGCCTGCAAAACAGAAGTTGTTGTGCTTCAGCAGCGAGCGGCTGACGTATGCGGCAGGCCAGGAGATCTTCAGGGCGGGTGCTGTCGGTGATGCCTGTTACGTGGTGATCGAAGGCACGATCGACATCTCGGTCGATTTGCCCAACAAGGGTTCGCTGGTGATCGGGTCGATGGGCAGCAATGAGATCATGGGTGAAATCGCCATCTTTGGGCATGTGCCGCGTACGGCCACCGCCACGGCCAAGACCAAGGTCGAGGTGCTTCGCATATCTGCAGACCTGTTCCGCAGCGTGATCCGCGAGAACCCGGATGCGGCGATCGAGCTGATCCGTATTCTTGCAGCCCGGCTTGCCAACACCACGGCCCATCTCTCCAGGCTTTCCAGCCCGGCGGCGGCCTGAGTCAGGGGCTCTCAGGCATCCTCAGGCGGCCTGCAGCACATAACTGGGCGTGGGTACGGCAAAACCCTTGAGCATGAGCACCGCACCCTGGCGTACCGCGCCGTCGGGCAGGCTGGCGCCGAGCAATTCCACCGTCCGTTCGTCCACCAGGATCTCGCCATGGGCAGCCTCGGAGCACAGGCGGGATGCCAGGTTGACCGGTGAACCCACGGCTGTGTATTCCAGCCGCGAGGCGCCTCCGATGACCCCTACCGTGACAAATCCGCTTGCCACGCCGACGCCGACGCCGAGCTGCAATTCCTGATTCGACCAGCGGGCCGTCAAGGCGATACCGACCAGGCGGATCTGGCGCGCAAGTTCCAGGGCCCGCTGGGCATGGTCTGCGAATGGCAACGGTGCTCCGACCAGGATCAGCACACCGTCCCCGGCCTGGTCCTTGATCGTTCCGCCGCAGGCGGAGGCTGCGGCCCCGACCGCATCGTAGTACTCGCGCAGAATGGCAATCACCTGCCGGGACGAGGTGGC
>CAISYQ010000299.1 GCA_903889735.1 uncultured Methylibium sp. | reverse complement strand
GCCGCGTCGCCGAGCTTGAAGAGCAGGATGAAGACCAGCACCGCCAGCATGCCGGGTCGCAGCAGCAGCTCGACCCAGGCGCCGAACACCGGCCCGTCGCGCATCACCAGCGCCTCTGGGCCCCGCGCGGCGCGCACCAGCAGCGCGGCGCCGGTGAACATCAGCCCGACCGGCAGCAGCCCGCGGAACCACCAGCTCCCGGCCACCGCCTGCACCGGGCTCCAGTCCAGCGCGCGCGCCAGCGGCGCCAGCACCGGCCACAGCAGGCCGGCCAACAGGAATCCGAGGGCCACGATGAACATCGGCTGGCCGCGCAGCAGCCCGAGCTCGGTCGCGACGCTGCCCGGAGCACGGCCGGCGCGTCGCTTCTCCGGCGGCGCAAGCAGGGCCATGCCGGCATTGAGCAGGAAGATGAGCGCGCCCAGCCCGTAGGCCGCCCCCCAGCCCAGCGCGCCCGACACCATCAGCAGCACGCCCGCGGCCAGCATGCCGGCGCGGTAGAAGCCGATGCGCAGGCCGTTGGCCAGGCCGTACTCGCGCTCGTCGAGCAGCTCGATGGTGTAGCCGTCGGTGGCGATGTCGTTGGTGGCCGACAGCACCGTGAAAAGGCCGATCGCCACCCAGACCCAGGGTCCGATGGACAGACCCGACAGCGCAAAGGCGAGCATCACGCCGGCCATGCCGATATTGGCCCCGGCGACCCAGCGGCGGTGGTGGCGCGCCCAGTCCACTGCAGGCGCCCACAGGAACTTGACCGTCCAGGCCAGGCCCAGCAGCGACAACAGACCGATGTCGGCCAGGTTCACGCCCTGTTGGCGAAAATAGACCGGGAACAGGTCGTAGAACACCCCGAGCGGCAGACCCTCGCTGAAATACAGCAACGCGACCCAGAACATCTTGCGCCGGTAGGCGGGCAGCGCGGCGGGGGGCGTGGAGGTCATCCCGAGATTCTAGGGAGCGTGCGCGATCGATCGAGGGGCCGCGCGCGTGCAAGCCCCCAAGCCCAGCGGGGCAGGCCCGCAGCCGCTACATTGCGCAGGAGCTGGGCTGGCCCCGGCTTGTCGCCCCAGGACGCGGTCCCGGCGCCTCTTCAACGACCGAACCAATCCACACCCTCCTGGAGCTTGACCATGAAACACCTGACTGCCCTCGTCCTGGCCCTCGCCGCTGGCAGCGCCCTGGCCCACAACTGCCCGAACGAGATGAAGGCCATCGACGCCAAGATGCCCAGCGTCAAGCTGAGCAACGAGCATGCGGCCAAGGTCAAGGAGCTGCGCGCCGAGGGCGAGGCCGCGCACAAGGCCGGCAAGCATGACGAGTCGATGAAGGCGCTGGGCGAGGCCAAGAAGCTGCTCGGCATCTGATCCCGACGCCGCCCTCGACGGACCCCCGGGCCGGCAATCCCGCCGCCTGGGACTCGATGCACAGCCTGCCCAAGGGCTACCGCGCCCTCGTGATCGGCGCCGGTGGCGCGATCGGCAGCGCCTTCATGCGCTGCCTGCAGGCCGATGCCCGCTGCGCGCTCGTGCGCGGCCTGAGCCGCGGCCAGGGGCCCTCGGCCGGGGCTGACGCCGGCCCACCCCTCGACCTGCTCGACGAAGCCAGCCTCGCGGCTGCCGCCGAAAGGCTGCGCTCCGAGGCACCGTTCTCGCTGATCCTGGTGGCCACTGGGGCACTGCACCAGCGTCTGGCCGGTCGAAGCACGCCGGTCGGCCCCGAGAAGCGCCTGGCCGACATCGACCCGGCCGCGATGGCCCAGGCCTTCGCGGTCAACGCCATCGGGCCGGCCTTGCTGCTCAAGCATTTCCACCCGCTGCTGCCGCGCGAGGGCCGCAGCCTGTTCGGCGTGCTGAGCGCGCGCGTGGGCAGCATCGGCGACAACCAGCTCGGCGGCTGGTATGGCTACCGCGCCAGCAAGGCCGCGCTCAACCAGCTCTGGCACACCGCCGCGATCGAGATCACGCGCCAGCGCCCGGCCGCCGTGCTGGTGGCGCTGCAGCCCGGCACGGTGCGCAGCCCCCTGACCGCGCCGGTGATCGGCACCGACGCACCCGACGCCCTGGCGCCCGATGAGTCCGCACGCTGCCTGCTCGGGGTGATGGACCG
>CAISYQ010000298.1 GCA_903889735.1 uncultured Methylibium sp. | reverse complement strand
GGCCAGAGCAGGAGCGCTGGCCTCCCGGCCAGGGCCCCGCCCGACTCAATCCACCGGCGTCAGCTTCGCCACCGAAAGCGCCAACCACTTCATGCCATGGCGGCCGAAGTTGACCTGGGCTCGGGCTTCGGTGCCCGAGCCCTCGAGGGTCACGATCACGCCCTCGCCGAACTTGGTGTGGAACACGCCCTGGCCCGAGCGCAGCCCACCGGGGGTCGTGCGGGCGGCCGCCTCGAAGGCAGCGGGCGGCGCGCTGGGCGCCGTCTGGCGACCCGCGCCCACCATCGAGCCCAGACCGCTGCCGCGCTGCCAGGCGGCCTGGTACTCGCGGGCGAAGCCCGAGCCGAAGCCCTGGTTGCGCGGCGTGATCCATTTCAGCGCGCCCTCGGGCAGCTCATCGAAGAAGCGGCTCTTGATGTTGTAGCGGGTCTGACCGTGCAGCATCCGGGTCTGGCTGAAGCTCAGGTAGAGGCGCTTGCGGGCCCGCGTGATGGCCACATAGGCCAGCCGCCGCTCCTCCTCCAGGCCGTCGGCATCGGAGGCCGAGTTCTCGTGCGGGAACAAGCCCTCCTCCAGGCCGGTGATGAAGACCTGGTCGAACTCCAGCCCCTTGGCGGCGTGCACGCTCATGAGCTGCAGGGCGTCCTGGCCGGCCTGCGCCTGGTTGTCGCCCGCCTCCAGGGCCGCGTGGGTCAGGAAGGCGGCCAGCGGCGACATGATCTCGCCGGTATCGGCGTCGGGTTGGGTGTCGGCCAGGGCCACCGCGGCCGGCAGGCCCTCGGCCATCATGCCGGGGGTCATGCGGCGCGGTTCACCGGTGAGGCCGCCCTTGCTGTCGCCAAAGCCCGCGCCGCCCTGCTCGTCGATGGGCAGCGCGATCGCGTCCTTGCCGAAGCCCTCCTGGGTGACAAAGGCCTCGGCGGCGTTCACCAGCTCCTCGAGGTTCTCCAGCCGCTCGGCGCCCTCGCGCTCCTTGCGGTAGAAATCGGTCAGGCCGCTGGCCTGCAGCATCTGCTCGATGATCTCGCGCAGGGTCAGGCCCCGCGTGGCGTCGCGCAGCGCGTCCACCAGCGCATTGAAGGCCCCGAGGTGAGCGCCGCCCTTGCCGGGCACGGCGCCCACGCTCTGCCACAGGCTGCGGCCGCTGGCGCGGGCGGCGTCCTGCAGCTGCTCCAGGGTGCGCGCGCCGATGCCGCGGGTGGGGAAATTGACCACCCGCAGGTAGCTGGTGTCGTCGTTGGGGTTCTCGACCAGGCGCAGGTAGGCCAGCGCATGCTTGACCTCGGCGCGGTCGAAGAAGCGCAGGCCACCGTAGACGCGGTAGGGCAGGCCGGCGTTGAAGAGCGCGCTCTCGATCACGCGGCTCTGGGCGTTGCTGCGGTAGAGCACCGCGATCTCGCGGCGCGGGCTGCCGTCGCGGATCAGCTGGCGGGATTCGTCAACCAGCCACTGGGCCTCGGCGAAGTCGCTGGTGGCCTCGTAGACGCGCACCGGCTCGCCGGGTCCGGCCTCGGTGGAGAGGTTCTTGCCCAGGCGCCGGGTGTTGTGGGCGATCAGGGCGTTGGCGGTGTCGAGGATGTTGCCGAAGCTGCGGTAGTTGCGCTCCAGCTTGATGCGCTGCTGCACGCGGAACTCGCGCTCGAAGTCGGCCATGTTGCCGACCTGCGCACCGCGGAAGGCGTAGATGCTCTGGTCGTCGTCGCCCACGGCGAACACGGAGTTGGCCAGCTCGCTGGGTGAGTCCTCGGTGCCCGGGCGGGCGGCGAACATCTTGAGCCACAGGTACTGCAGCTTGTTGGTGTCCTGGAACTCGTCGACCAGGATGTGGCGAAAGCGCCGCCGGTAATGGCCGCGCAGCTCGTCATGGTCGCGCAGCAGCTCGTAGGTGCGCAGCATGAGCTCGGCGAAATCGACCACGCCCTCACGCTGGCACTGGTCCTCGTAGGCCTGGTAGATGGCCTGCTGGGTGCGGGTGAGCTCGTCGCGCACCGGCACGTCCTGCGGTCGCAGGCCCTCGTCCTTGGCGCCGGCGATGAACCAGGCACACTGCTTGGGCACGAAGCGCTCCTCGTCGAGCTTCATGCCCTTGATGACGCGCTTGACGGCCGAGAGACTGTCCTGGGTGTCCAGGATCTGGAAGGACTGCGGCAGCGCGGCAATCTTCCAGTGGGCGCGCAGGAAGCGGTTGCACAGCCCGTGGAAGGTGCCGACCCACATGCCGCGCACGTTGATCGGCAGCATGGTGCCCAGCCGCGTGAGCATCTCCTTGGCGGCCTTGTTGGTGAAGGTCACGGCCATCACCCCGGCCGGCGACACCTGCCCGGTCTGGATCAGCCAGGCAATGCGGGTCGTGAGCACCCGGGTCTTGCCGGAGCCGGCCCCGGCCAGGATCAGCGCGTGACCGGGCGGCAGGGTCACTGCGGCGAGCTGTTCGGGGTTGAGCTTGTCGAGCAGGCGCGAGGGGGAGACGGACGCCGGGGTTTCGGCGTGTTGGCCGCGTTCTTCAGGGTGCATTGGCGGATTCTAGGAGTGGGGTCAGCGCCAGCCGCGCCTGCGGCAGACCTTCAACGGTCCGGGTCTGCACCGCCCGCTGTGGCGCCTAAAATTAAGGCATTCCAAATTGCTGCGGCGTCCCCAGGGGCGCCGCTCGCATTCAAGCCCCTCCCCCACCCAGCGTGCGGCCCACGCGCGCCACCCCTTCTCGCCCCGGCCCATGACCGAACTCGCCAAATCCTTCGAACCCGCCGCCATCGAGGCCCACTGGGCACCGCTGTGGGAGCAGCGCGGCTGCTTCGCGCCGACGCATGACGCCGCGCGGCCCTCGTTCTCGGTCCAGCTGCCGCCGCCCAACGTGACCGGCGTGCTGCACATGGGCCATGCCTTCAACCAGACCATCATGGACGCGCTGACGCGCTACCACCGGATGAAGGGCGAGAACACGCTGTGGGTGCCGGGCACCGACCACGCCGGTATCGCCACGCAGATCGTGGTGGAGCGCCAGCTAGAACAGCAAGGGCAGAGCCGCCACGACCTCGGGCGCAAGAACTTCGTTGCCCGCATCTGGGAGTGGAAGGAGCAGTCGGGCTCCACCATCACCCAGCAAATGCGCCGCCTGGGTGCCAGCGTGGACTGGGGCCACGAGTACTTCACCATGGACGAGAAGCTCTCGGCCGTGGTCACCGACACCTTCGTGAAGCTGCATGAGCAGGGCCTGATCTACCGTGGCAAGCGGCTGGTGAGCTGGGACCCGGTGCTGAAGTCGGCCGTGTCGGACCTCGAGGTCGAGAGCGAGGAAGAGGACGGCTTCCTGTGGCACATCCGCTACCCCCTGGTGGATGCGGACGGCCGCCTGGCCGCAGCGGGGGGACCCGACTCGCTGGTGGTGGCCACCACCCGGCCCGAGACCATGCTCGGCGACACCGCCGTGATGGTGCACCCGGAGGACGAGCGCTATGCCCACCTCGTGGGCCAGCGCGTGAGGCTGCCACTCTGCGACCGCGAGATCCCGGTGATCGCCGACGCCTATGTGGACCGCGCCTTCGGCACCGGCGTGGTCAAGGTCACGCCCGCGCATGATGCCAACGACTACGCGGTCGGCCAGCGCCACGGCCTGCCCCTCATCGGGGTGCTCGATTTGGACGCCAAGATCAACAATCTGGCCCCTGCCGCCTACCAGGGCCTGGACCGCTTCGTCGCCCGCAAGAAGGTGGTGGCCGATCTCGAGGCGCAGGGCTTTCTGGTCGAGGTGAAGAAGCACCGCCTGATGGTGCCGCGCTGCGCCCGCACGGGGCAGGTCGTGGAGCCCATGCT
>CAISYQ010000297.1 GCA_903889735.1 uncultured Methylibium sp. | reverse complement strand
GTGCCATTCGCCAGCTTGCTGTGCGACGACGGCACCTATCGTCAGACGGACGAACTGCAGGCGGCCTTTGCCGCGGTGGGCGCCACAACGGCCTCGAGGGTCATTTGCTACTGCGGTGGTGGCATTGCGGCGACGATGGACGCGCTCGCGCTGGTCCTGTCGGGTCACGGCGAGGTGGCCGTGTACGACGGTTCAATGCTGGAGTGGGCGCGCGACTCAGCATTGCCGATGAGCATCGGTGCGGGTTGACAGCTGCCTCTGGAACACGCCCGACCTTGCCTTCCCCCCCGCCACTCGCCCCTTGCCCGGAGACACCATGAAGACCCGCATCACCGAACTGTTCGGCATCCAGCACCCCATCATCCAGGGCGGCATGCACTACGTCGGCTTTGCCGAACTCGCGGCGGCTGTCAGCAACGCGGGCGGCCTGGGCATCATCACTGGCCTGACGCAGAAGACCCCTGCGCTGCTGGCCGAGGAGATCGCCAAGTGCCGAGCCCTGACCGACAAGCCGTTCGGGGTGAACCTCACCTTCCTGCCCACCGTCAGCAGCCCCGACTACCCGGGCTACATCCAGGCCATCCTCGACGGTGGCGTGAAGGCGGTGGAGACCGCCGGCAACAACCCGCAGAAGTGGCTGCCCCTGCTGCACGAGGCCGGCGTGAAGGTGATCCACAAGTGCACCAGCGTGCGGCATTCGCTCAAGGCGCAGTCCATCGGCTGCGACGCGGTCAGCGTCGACGGCTTCGAGTGCGGCGGCCACCCCGGCGAGGACGACATCCCCAACTTCATCCTGCTGCCGCGTGCGGCCGATGAACTGAAGATTCCTTTCGTCGCCAGCGGTGGCATGGCCGACGGCCGCAGCCTGGTGGCCGCGCTGGCGCTGGGCGCCGAGGGCATGAACATGGGCACGCGCTTCATCGCCACGAAGGAGGCGCCGGTGCACCAGAACGTGAAGGACGCGATCGTCGCCGCCACCGAGCTGGACACCCGACTGGTGATGCGCCCGCTGCGCAACACCGAGCGCGTCCTGAAGAACGCGGCGGTCGATCGCCTGCTCGAGAAGGAGAAGGCCCTGGGCGCTAAGCTCAGGTTCGAGGACATCATCGACGAGGTGGCTGGCGTCTACCCCAAGATCATGCTGGAGGGGGCCATGGAGGCCGGTGCCTGGAGCTGCGGCATGGTGGCCGGGCTGATCCACGACATCCCGACGGTGCAGGAGCTGATCGACCGCATCATGGCCGAGGCCGAAGCGATCATCACCCAGCGGCTGGCGCGCTTTGCGGCGGCGGGCTGAGCGAACGCCCTGCCTCTGACGGCGGCATCTTGAGGCGCATCCACAAGGCATGACCGTCGCGACGGCATCGCCCCTGCTGACGGCCCCAATCGGCCCCACGATCGTTCGCCTGGCAGCACCCCACATGATCGCCATGGTGGTGACCATGGCCACGTTGATGACCGAAGCCTGGTACGTCGGTCAGCTCGGGGCTGTGTCCTTGGCCGGGCTGGCGCTGGCCTTCCCCATGATGATGCTGTCCGCCGGGTCATTCGGCGGCACGATCACCGGGGCCGTGGCCCGGCGGCTGGGGGCGGGCGACCGGGCCGCGGGTGCCATGCGCGCAAGCGCGGGTGCCATGCGCGCGAGTTCTCAGTCGTTTCTGAACTGTGCGGGACGCTGGTGCCACACGACCAGCGCGCACAGCAGGCCCAGCACGATGGCAGGAACCGGCGAGCCGGGCACCACCAGCAGGTGCGACAGTGTGGCGCCCACCATGGTGGCGCCCAACAACAGGCCGGCGTGCAGGCCGGTGGCGGGGGTCAGCATCAACAGCGCACCAACCACCTCAATCCCGCCGGTCGCGTAGCGGAACCATTGGCCCCAGCCAATGGCTTCGAAGGTGGCGACCATTGGCGCCACGCTGGCCAGTTTGGCCGCCCCGGCGGCGCCAAAGGCCAGCGCCAGAAGAATACGGATGCCCCAGATGGCGCGGTTCTTTGCAGTGATGGACAGTGCCATGGTGAACTCCTGGATCAAGCTTGATTGCGATGCCGCTAGATTAGGATCGACAGAATTACTTGTCTAGAAGCGATAATTAAAATTCACCATCCCATTTATGAACGTAATTCAGTGCTCGATCTGAACCAGATGGCGCTCTTTGTGCAGGTGGTGCAAGCCGGCAGCTTTGCCAAGGCCGCCCGCCGCCTGGGTCTGCCGCCGACCACCCTGAGCCGCCAGGTGGCCCAGCTCGAGGACAGCCTGCAGACCCGTCTGTTGCATCGGACCACCCGAAAGCTCAGCCTTACCGATGCCGGGCGCACCCTGTTCGACCGCTGCGCAGCGCAGATTGAATCGCTCTCAGAGGCGGCAGACGCGCTGAGCGAGGATGCGGACACGCCCAAGGGGCGCATTCGCGTGGCCGCCCCGGCGGGTTTTTTTGACTACTTCCAGATGGACTGGCTGGCCGAATTCCTGGCGCGCTACCCTGCGGTGCAGGTGGAGTTCATGCTCAGCGACGGCATGGCGGACTTTGTGGGCGAGGGCATTGACCTGGCTTTCCGCGGCAGCGGCGAGCTGCCGGACTCCAGCCTGGTCGCGCGCAAGCTGGCATCGAGCTACCTGGCCCTGGCGGCCAGCCCCTCCTACCTTGCGACACGCGGCACCCCCCGCACCGTGGAAGACTTGACCGGCCACGAGTGCATCCTCTCCGCCAAGCAGGGGCCCAGCGGCAGCTGGCGGCTGGGCAATGGCGGGGTCATCACGCAGGTGCAGGTCAGCGGCCGTTTTGCGGCCAACACCGGCCAGTCCCAGATCAAGGCTGCCATCGCCGGCCTGGGCATTTGCCTGCAACCGATCGGGGCATTGCACAACGCCCTGGCCTGCGGTGAGCTGGTTCAGGTGTTGCCCGGTGTGGCCAGCGCGGCGGCGGGCCTGTATGTGGTGTATCCCAGCCGGCGCCATGTGCCGCGCGCGGTGACCGCTTTTGTGGACATGACCCTGGAGCGGTTGGCGGCCACGGTCTCTGTACGCACTTGAAGGCGGCAGGCAATCAATGCCGAGGCCCCATTCACGCCGCCAAGCAGCTGTTTGAGTTTCCCAGGAAGCCTAGCTAGAAGGGCTTGAAGGACGACAGGCCTTCAGCCGGCCATGCCGCAAGACGTCGCTCAGAGAACTTGATGGCCGCGTCGCACGTGCCATTGCTGCAGCCCAAATCGCGCAAGCCCTACACGCCTACCGCGACGCGGAGGACATCGACGGGGCGACCCTGCGCGGGGAGGCGTTGTGCCAACAATCCAAGATTTCGAATTTCTCACCGCACCGAAATGTCGATTTCTCCAAAGGTCAGGCCAGTGCAGCCAGCCCCCCTGGAGCGGACACAGTCGAACGGATGCATCGGTCATTCGCGCTAGCCTCTCAGCGACCCCAGTACTTGGCTGGAGCGAGCCGTTGCAAGAATCGATGCCGCGGCCAGAAAGGGGATGAACTTCAAATCCTTGTCGCTGCCTGTATCAGCTCGATCTTGTAGCCGTCGGGATCGGTGATGAAGGCGATGACGGTGCTGCCGCCCTGCACCGGGCCGGGCTCGCGGGTGATGGCGCCGCCCAGCGCCGCGGCCCGCTCGCGCACGGCGCGGCAGGTCGCCGCGACGTCGGGCACGCCGATGGCGATGTGGCCGTAGGCGGTGCCGAGCTCGTAGCGATCGACGCCGTGGTTGTGCGTGAGCTCGATCTCGGCGTGGTCTGGGTTGGCCCCATAGCCCAGGAAAGCCAGGCTGTACTTCTGTTCGGGCCGCTCGGTGGTGCGCAGCAGGCTCATGCCCATGACCTGGGTGTAGAAATCGATCGAGCGCTGGAGGTGGCCCACGCGCAGCATGGTGTGCAGCAGTCTCATGGTCGGTTCGCCGGGGAGTGGAAAGTCGCGAGGGTAGCCGCTTGGCGGGCAGCAGGCGCTCCCCCGGAGGGACCCCAGCGGGCGGGCGAGGTCCTCATGCAGCGCGGACCCAGGCTGTAGCTGTGTTGGCGCCCGGTCTCAGCCCGCCAGCAGCACCAGCAAACCGAGCAGGGCGAACAGCAGGGCCGTGGCGCGCCGCACCCAGTGCAGCGGCACGCGCTGGATCACGCGCCCGCCGAACAGGACGACCGGGACGTTGGCCAGCATCATGCCCAGCGTGGTGCCCGCGGTCACCGTGACCAGCGCCCAGGGGTCGGCGGCGTACTGTGCGGCCAGCATCACAGTGGCGACCTGGGTCTTGTCGCCCATCTCCGCCAGGAAGAAGGCGACCACGGTCAGGCCGAACACGCCCAGGGCCGAGACCGCCGGGACTTCGTCGCCATCGAGCTGGTCGGGCTTGAGCGCCCACAGCGCCACCGCGAAGAAACTCACCGCCAGGGCGACCTGCAGCACCCCGGGCGGCACGGCATGGCGCACCCAAGCACCCACCAAGGCCGCCAGGGCATGGTTGGCCACCGTGGCGACCAGGATGCCCAGGATCAGCGGCCGGGGCTGGCGAAAGCGGGCGGCCAGCAGCAGCGCCAGCAGCTGGGTCTTGTCGCCGATCTCACCGAGGGCGACGACGCCAGTGGAGACGGCCAGGGCCTCGAGATTCATGCGTGAGGGGTGCCAGTGCGGGGGTGGTCGATCAGGCTTGCTGCCTCATCGCCTTGCGCAGTGACACGGCGTCGGGCTGTCCGGTGCCGCTGCCGATATCGATGCGAAAGACCTTGACCGTGTCCGCCACCGTGTGCGCCTGGCCCTCCAGCGAAACCGCCGAGGCCGCCATCTGTTCCACCAGGGCCGCGTTCTGTTGGGTGATGGTGTCGAGCTGGGTGACCGCCTCGTTGATCTGGGAGATGCCGGTGAGTTGCTCGCGGGCGCCGTAGCTGATCTCGCCGATCAGCGTGCTGACCTGCTGCACGGTGCGCAGGGCCTCGTCCATGGTGGTGCGGGCATTGGCCGTGAGGCGGCTCCCGGCCTCGACCCGGGTGGCCGAATCCTCGATCAGCGACTTGACCTCGCGCGCGGCGGCGGTGGTGCGCTGTGCCAGCGCCCGCACCTCGGCGGCCACGACCGCGAAGCCGCGGCCCTGCTCACCGGCCCGCGCCGCTTCCACCGCGGCATTGAGCGCCAGGATGTTGGTCTGGAAGGCAATGCCGTCGATCACCTGGATGATCTCGGCGATGCGGTGCGAGGACTGGCTGATCTCGCTCATGGTGCGGGTCACGTCCTGGACGGCGTCGCTGCTGCGCTGGGTGACCGAGGTCGCCTCGGCGGCGAGCTGGGTGGCCTGCTGTGCCGAGTCGGCGCTCTGCTTCACGGTGCCGGTGATCTGCTCCATCGAGGCGGCGGTTTCCTGCAGGCTGCTGGCCTGGGATTCGGTGCGGGCCGAGAGATCCTGGTTGCCGGAGGCGATCTCGCCGGTGACCACGCGCATCTGCTCCACTTCCGTCCGCGCGTCGCGCACGATGGATTGCAGGTTCACGTTGAGCTGGCTGAGCGCCTTGGTCAGCTGGCCGATGGTGTCGGGGCGGCTGGTGGACATGGTCTGGGTGAGATCACCGGCCGCCATGCGGTTGGCGAATTTCAGCAGCGGGCCCAGCGGTGCCACGGTCAGACGGTTCAACAAGGCACCGCCGACGACCGCACAGCCGGCCAGCACCGCACCGCCCACCCAGAGGGGCGCCATGCCCGCGGTCAGCGACCCAGCCGCGAAACCGATGCCGCCCATGGCGGCGGCGATGACACCCAGGCGGATCTGGCCTCGGTAATCGCCCAGGCGGGCCAGCCGGCCGCCGAGCCCATCGGTGAGCACGCGGCCCGCGTCCAGCCGGTGGACGCGCTTGCCGGCCGACTTCTCGGCGCGCATCGTCGCGTAGAGCTTGTCGCTGGCCTGCACCGTGGCTCGAGAAGGCTCGGTGCGCACCGACATGTAGCCGATCGGGCGGTCGCCCTCCATCAACGGCGTGACGTTGGCCATCACCCAGTAATGGCTGCCGTCCTTGCGCCGGTTCTTCACCGCCGCCGACCAGGGCCGTCCACTGGCGATGGTGGTCCACATGTCGCGGTAGGCCTCCTCGGGCATGTCCGGGTGGCGCACGATGTTGTGCGGCTGGCCCAGCAGCTCCTCGCGCTCGTAGCCGCTGACGATCACGAAGGCGGGATTGCAGTAGGTGATACGCCCCTTCAGGTCGGTGGTCGAGACCAGAGTTTGGCCCTTGGGGAAGGGGTACTCGACGGTCGTGACAGGGGTGTTGAGGCGCATGGTTCGCTCTTTCCGCGCCTCGTGGGGCGCTGCTTCGGGTTCAGCCGGGGGGCATCGCGATGCTACTGGCGACAGCGGGCCGTTTCGCGTGCTTTCAGTCCGCCAATTTCGGCGGTGGGCCGAAAAACTGTAGAAAACCCGGATCGGACCGGCGTGGCGGGCCGGTGCTCAGGCTGTGGCCCGGTCGAGCCAGATGCCCAGCCCCTGGGCGTTGAGCTCGATGTCCAGGGCCAGCAGGTGCTCAATCTCGGCATCGGCAAGCGGACTGCCCAAGGCCTTCATGCGGTCGCGGGAGAGACGACCCAGCGCCGCCTTCAGGCGCTCGTGGCGGTCGGGTGCTGCGGCCAGCGGGCGGGCGAGGTCAACCATGGCGTCGATCTGCTCGAGCAGCCCGGCGCCCAGTTGCGCCACGCCGGTGACGCGGCTGTAGTGGGTCAGGTACATGCAGTCAGGCTCGCGCGCCAGCATCCGCCGGATCGAGTGCTTGAGCGGCTCCGGCTCGAACTGCACCGGCGTCGTGGTCGGCAGCAGGTAGCGCCCGAGCGGGGCCTGCAGCTCCGGGTAGGACAGGCCGAAGGTGTCGCCGGTGAACCAGCCGCGGCTGCGGCCGTCCCAGATGCAGTGGTGGTGGCGGGCGTGGCCGGGGCTGTCGATGAATTCCAGCGCCCGCCCCGCCAGGTTCAGGGTCATGCCGTCGTGCGTCTCGAGCACGCGGTCCGCGGCCACCGGCTGCAGCTCGCCATAGGTGCGCGCCACCTCCTCGGCCCCATAGACGGCGCGCGCCCCCTCCAGCAGCACACGCGGGTCGATCATGTGGCGGGCACCCCGCGGGTGGACCACCAGCCGGGCGTTCGGCAATGCCTGCATCAGCGAGCCAGCCGCGCCCGCATGGTCGAGGTGGACATGGGTGACGATCACATGATCCACCGCCTCCCGTGCCAGGCCGAGGTGATCCAGCGCCCCCAGCAGCCTCGGCAGCGCCGCGTTCGTGCCGCTGTCCACATAGGCGGCGCGGCCATCCTCCACGATCAGGTAGGCCGCGTCGAAGCGGGGGCGGGTGAATCCGGTGTCGATGGCGTGGATGCCATGACCCAAAGGTTCCAGCCAGTCGGGAAGGGGGAAGGGGTTCATGTCGCATTCTAGAAAGCGATGAGGGGGGCGCTCATCGGTCGTCCAGGCGGCGCGGTGGCGGCCTGGCGAGAGGCAGCACGGGGCCGCGGGCGCAATCATTCGGGTAAACACTGAACTTGTGCCACAATGCGGGTGCGCTGCAACAAGAGCGGCGCTCCCCGGGCAACCGGGGTTTGTGCATCGTCACCAGTCCCGGCCTCGCGCTCAGGCGCCTCCTCCCCAGGTTTCCAAGGCCATTGCACTCTCCGTGCATTCCGTCTGTTGGTCGATGTGTTGACCCAACCTGCTGCGCCATCCATGTTGTTGGACGCGCGGCGCTGACGGAACCGCTGGCGACCCCGGCGGACTGATCGTGACTGACGTTTCCAATTTCGAGGCCCTCGGCCTCGCCGCTCCGCTTTTGGCGGCCGTTTCCCAACTCGGCTACACCCAGCCGACCCCCGTGCAGGCATCGGCCATTCCCGCGGCCCTCAAGGGCGGTGACTGGATGGTCAGCAGCAAGACCGGCAGCGGCAAGACCGCCGCCTTCCTGTTGCCGCTGCTGCACCGGATGCTCAATGCCGCCGTGCCGGAAGTCGGTCGGGTGTCCTCGCCGCGTGCCGTCATCCTGTGCCCGACCCGCGAGCTCGCCCAGCAAGTGACGGCCGATGCGATCGGCCTGATGCGTGGCGTGTCCGACTTCCTTCGCACCGAGGGCAAGCAGTACCCGCTGCGTGATGCCGCCCGCGGCCTGCGCGTGGCCACCGTGGTGGGCGGCATGCCGTTTGCCAAGCAGATCTTCGACCTGCG
>CAISYQ010000296.1 GCA_903889735.1 uncultured Methylibium sp. | reverse complement strand
CATGCACTGCAGCGACGCGCCCTGCATGGCGGTCTGCCCGGTCGACTGCTTCTACCGCACCGACGAGGGTGTGGTGTTGCACGACAAGGATGTCTGCATCGGCTGCGGCTACTGCAGCTATGCCTGCCCCTTCGGCGCCCCGCAGTTCCCGACCAACGGGACCTTCGGCCTGCGCGGCAAGATGGACAAGTGCACCTTCTGCGCCGGCGGCCCGGAAGCCAACGGCTCCGAGGCCGAGTTCCACAAGTACGGCAGCAACCGCCTGGCCGAGGGCAAGCTGCCGGCCTGCGCCGAGATGTGCTCGACCAAGGCCCTGCTCGGCGGTGACGGCGATGTGGTCGCTGACATCTTCCGCACCCGGGTGCTGACCCGCGGCAAGGGCTCTGAGGTCTGGGGTTGGGGCACCGCCTACGGCAAGCCGGCGGGCGGCGCCAAGGCCGAGGCGGCCAAGTCATGAGTCGCGCCGCGAAGCGGTGGGGTGGGACGGGCCTGCTCGTTGCGGTCAGTGTTCTGGGCTTGGTCGCGTGCGGCGACAAGCCCCAGCAGGCCACGGGCGCAAAGAAGAGTGCCGACAGCGAGTCGTGGAAGGGGGGCAACCCGGCATTCACCGCCGGCAACTGGAAGCAAGGCGACCGTGACAGCTGGGAAGAGCAGATGAAGGCTCGCAACCAGAACCAGAACGAGTACAGCCGCGCTCGCTGAGTGCGTCACCGTTTCGCATCCATCCGGGGGAGCCAATGAAACACCCGATCATCCGCCTGCTCGCGACCTGGACCTTCGCCGTGCTGGCCAGCACGGCGCTGGCCCAGAACCCCGCCCCCGCCGGGGCTGCCAGTGCGCCAGCCGTGAACTCCCTCGCCACAACATCCGGCGCCGACGAGACCAACGCGCAGCGCGCCAAGAGCCAGCCCTACAACAACGCGCCTTTCTGGCGTGGCGTGCGCGAGTCGGGCAACCAGCCGGGTTACTCCAGCCTACCGGGTGCCGAGAAGGGTGTGCTCATCCAGCCCTTCGTTCAGTACCCGGGCTCGCCTTTCACCACCGCGGGCGAGGCCTGGCGTCAGGTGCGCAACAACCTGATCATTCCCTATGGCGGCGCGCTGCTCCTGATCGTTGTGGTGGCGATTGGCTTGTTCTACAAGGCCAAGGGCTCGATCGGCCTGCATGCGCCCGAGACCGGCCGCAAGATCGAGCGGTTCACCCATTTCGAGCGCGCAGCGCACTGGACCAACGCCATCGCGTTCGTGTCGCTCGCGGTGTCGGGTGTGGTCATCGCCTTCGGCAAGTTCTTCCTGCTGCCCGTGCTGGGAGGTACGCTGTTCGGCTGGTTGACCTACGCGCTCAAGAACCTGCACAACTTCGCTGGGCCGGTGTTCGCCGTGTCTCTGCTGGTGGTCTTTGTGACTTTCGTGCGCGACAACTTCCCCAGCAAGGACGATCTGGTCTGGCTCGCCAAGGGGGGCGGTCTCTTCAACGGTGCGCATGTGCCTTCGCACCGATTCAATGCAGGCGAGAAGCTGGTCTTCTGGGGTGGCGTTTTCGCGCTGGGCATCGTGGTCGTCGGCTCGGGATTGGTGCTCGATCAGCTGATTCCCGGTCTGGCCTACGGCCGCGGCGACATGCAGATCGCCGCCATGATCCACGGCGTGGCCACGGTGCTGATGATGGCCATGTTCCTGGGCCACATCTACCTCGGCACCATCGGCATGAAGGGGGCCTACCAGGCCATGCGCACCGGCTATGTCGACGAGACTTGGGCCCGTGAGCACCATGAGCTCTGGGCCAATGACGTCCAGGCCGGCAAGATCCCGGCCCAGCGCACGCCCGTGGCGCCGCACCCCCAACAACCCGCACCACAGGCCTGACGGGCCCCTCCAGGAGAGACGATGATGAAGACCGTTGCCGCCCTGTTGCTGGCCGCCCTGTTCGCGTCGCCGATGGCCACCCTGGCCAAGCTGCCGGCACCCTCGCCGGAGGCCAAGGCCAAGGCCGATGAGGCCAAGGCCAAGACGGCCTGGTCCGACAAGCTGTCCGGCTTCCAGCTGTGCAAGGCCCAGGACCGCGTTGCCACCCATTACAAGTCGGCTTCGGCCCCCGTGGGTGCGAAGCCCGCGCCGAGCGCTTGCGTCGATCCGGGCCCCTTCGTGTACGACCCGAACGCGGTGCCGGCGCCAGCCGCTCCGCCCGCTGCTGCGGCACCACCGCCCCCTGTGGCGCCCCAGGCCGCTGCGGGCCCAGCCGCGCCCGCCAAGAAGTGACGAGCCCCTCAGGGCGCATCCCCGCTCTGCAATAGCCGCTCCCAGCCGGGGGCAATGGGTCGCTACGGCGGCCCTTGCCGTTTTGTCCGCCACACTGCGCCCGTGAACGAGCCCCTGTCCGCCGTCCCCCCAATGGCCGTTTCTCCGACCGCGGTGACCTTGTCCCCCTTGCCCCGGCTGAGCCAGGCGCAGGCACCGTTGACCGAGGCGGTGGAGGTGCTGAACGAGCATGGCCGCCTCGAGACCATCCAGATCCCCGCCGAGCGGCCGCTGACCGTCTTCGTCGACCGGCGCGAGCTGGTCACGTTGATGACGCTCGGCGCCGCGCCCGAGCTCCTCGTGCTCGGCTACCTGCGCAATCAGCGGTTGGTGGACACGGCGCACGACATCGACTCCATCACCGTCGACTGGGAGGTCGGCGCGGCGGCAGTCCGCACCCGCGCCGGCATCGAGGACTTCGACCGCAAGACCGCCCGCCGCGTGGTCACCACCGGCTGTGGCCAAGGCACGGTGTTTGGCGGGCTGATGGACGAGCTCGACCAGATCACCCTGCCGCCACCCGCGCAGGCCCGCATCAGCCAGCGCGCCCTCTATGCGTTGCTGGAGGCGATCAGGCGCCAGGAGAGCACCTACAAGTCGGCCGGTTCGGTCCACGGCTGCGCGCTGTTCACACTGGCCGGGGACGAGGTGCGGCTCGAGCTCTTCGTGGAGGATGTCGGCCGCCACAACGCCATCGACACCCTGGCGGGCTGGATGTGGCTGCGCGGGCTGGGCGGCGATGACAAGGCCTTCTACACGACCGGGCGACTCACCAGCGAGATGGTGATCAAGTCGGCGCAGATGGGGGTGCCGATCGTGGTCTCGCGCTCGGGCATCACGCAGATGGGCCACCAGCTTGCCGGCCAGCTGGGCCTGGCTCTCTTCGGGCGGGCGACGAACCGGCATTTCCTCTGCTACAGCGGCTTCGATCGCTTCGATTCACAACCGGCGCTGGCGCCCGTGCCGCCTGCCTAGAATTCGCGCTACTTTGAAGGACGCGCGATGAGCATCAAGAGCGACAAGTGGATCCGCCGCATGGCCGAGCAGACCGGCATGATCGAGCCCTTCGAGCCGGGCCAGGTGCGGCAATCGGCCGACGGCCAGCGCATCGTCAGCTACGGCACCAGCAGCTATGGTTATGACATCCGGTGCGCACCCGAATTCAAGGTGTTCACCAACATCTACAGCACGGTGGTGGACCCAAAGAATTTTGACGAGAAGAGCTTCGTCGACATCGAGGCCGACGTCTGCATCATCCCGCCCAACAGCTTCGCGCTGGCCCGCACCATGGAGTATTTCCGCATCCCTCGCAACGTACTGACCATCTGCCTGGGCAAGAGCACCTACGCGCGCTGCGGCATCATCGTCAACGTGACCCCCTTCGAGCCCGAATGGGAGGGTTATGTGACCCTCGAGTTCAGCAACACCACGCCGCTGCCGGCCAAGATCTACGCGGGCGAGGGCTGTGCCCAGGTGCTGTTCTTCGAGAGCGACGAGGTCTGCGAAACCTCCTACAAGGACCGCGGTGGCAAGTACCAGGGCCAGCGCGGCGTGACGCTGCCGAAGACCTGAATCCCTGGGCAACCCGCCACCAGACGGTGTTGTGGCGGGCCGCGGTGAACGAGGCGGCGGCGCCAGAACCCTCGCAGGCCCGGCGTCTGACAACGACCCTGCCGCCGCACAGGGCGCTGCCCGGTCAGGTGTCGAACAGCGAGGGCGTCTGGCCCGGTTCGAGATCGACCTCGTGCGGGTTGCGTCCGGGTGCGATCGGGTCGGTGTCTGCGGAAGGTCGCGACAGCGATCCGGCCCGCACGCCCAGCAGCCGAAGCCGCCGCTCCAGCGGCACCCGCTTGAGGCACTGACCGGCCGCCCGGCGGATCAGGATGGCGTCGGCGGTGGGCTGCGGCAGCGTGAGGTCGCGGGTGACGGTCTGGAAATCCTCGTAGCGCAGCTTCAGGCCGATCGTCCGCCCGACCCAGCCCTTGCGCTGCAGGTCGTCGGCCAGTTGCTCGCACAGCCGCGTGAAGATCGCCGACAGCGCCGCCCGGTCGCGTCCCGGGTGCAGGTCGCGCTCGAAGGTGGTCTCGCGGCTGAGGCTCTTGGGGTCGCTGTGGGTGACGATCTCGCGCTCGTCGCGGCCGTGGGCGGCCTCGTGCAGCCAGGCGCCGTAGCTGCGTCCAAAGTGCTCGATCAAGGCCTCGGCATCGGCCCGCGCCAGGTCTCCGATGCAGTGGATGCCCAGGGCCTCGAGCCGGGCCGCCGCCTTGGGCCCGATGCCGTTGATGCGCCGGGCCGGCAGGGGCCAGATGCGGGCGGCGATGTCGGCCTCGCGCAGGATCGTCAGGCCGTCCGGTTTGTCCAGGTCGGAGGCCAGCTTGGCGAGCAGCTTGTTGGGCGTGATGCCGATCGAGCAGCTCAGGCCTGTGCGCTCGAACACCCTCGACTTGATGCGCCGCGCCACCGACGCGCCGGCATCGGCGGCCACGCCCGGCTGACCGCCAAGATCGATGTAGATCTCGTCGATGCCGCGGTCCTCGATCACCGGGGGCTCGGTGCCGACCACCTCGGCGACGGCGGCCTTGAAGGCGCGCGAGAGCCGGCGGTATTCATCGAAGTCAACCGGGAGGAGGACCGCATCCGGCGCAAGCGCCGCCGCCTTCATCAGGCCCATGCCGGAATGCAGGCCCTGGGCCCGGGCCGCATAGGTGGCGGTGGTGATCACGCCGCGGCCGGTGTAGTCGCGCAGGGTGGCGTGGGCGTGGTCTGCGCCGGGGATGTTGGCGGTCGACAGGCGCCGGCTGCCACCGATCACGACAGGCAGGCCTTGGAGGTGGGGGTGGCGCAGCAGCTCGACGGACGCATAGAAGGCATCCATGTCGAGGTGGGCGATGTAGCGCTCAGCCATGGGCCGCGGCATGAGAGTGGAGCGGGTGGCGACCGCCCCCGCTACTTTGCGCCGACGGCCAAGTGACGCCAGTCCCCGGAGGGCCGTGGTCGGGGATCAGCGGCGCTGCTGCAGCGATGCCGCCCCGATGCAGTCCTGGCTTCAGGTCTTGAGCTGGCAGGCCATCGCGTAGAGGCGTCCACTGCGGGCGCCGCTGCGGCAGAAGGCCAGCACCGGCTTGGGCAGGCGGCCCATCAGTTCGGCCATGGCCTGCGCCTGCTCGGGCGTCTGGAAGGCGCCCGCCACCGGCAGGAAGGCGTACTCCAGGCCGGCTGCGGCTGCTGCGGCCTGCATGGCCGCGCTGGTCGGCTGCTCCGGGCCACCCTCGAAGTCCGGACGGTTGTTGATCACGCTGCGGAATCCCGCAGCCGCCGCGGCCGACATCGATTCGGGGGTCAATTGGGGCGCCACCGAGATATCGGTGTTCAGGCTGGAGGCGTTCAGATCCATGGGGGTCTCCGTGTTCGCAGGGGTGGAGCTTACTTCGACAAGGCCTGCTTGACCGCTGCCGAGACCTGGGACATCTCCGCCTGGCCGGCCAGGCGCTGCTTGGCCGCGGCCATCAGCTTGCCCATGTCGCCGGGGCCGACGGCCCGGCCCAGTTCGGTGGCGATCTCCGCCATCAGCCGGGTCACTTCGGCACCGATCTCCTCGGCGCCCAGCCTTGCAGGCAGGTAGGCCTCGAGCACCTTCAGCTCGGCGCTTTCCTTGTCGACCAGGTCGGTGCGGCCGGCGGCCGCGAACTGGGAGATCGAGTCCTTGCGCTGCTTGATCAGCTTGTCGACGATGGCCACCACCATGGCGTCATCCAGGACCACCCGCTCATCGACTTCCTTCTGCTTGCAGGCGGCCAGCAGCAGGCGGATGGTGCCCAGGCGGTCGGCATCGCGGGCGCGCATCGCCGTCTTCATGTCCTCGGTGATCTGGTCTTTCAGGGTCATGGCGGTCTTTCAGGGAGTCACGAACGCGAAAATCGCGAATGACGGGTGAGCTTGAACGGAAAGGCCCGAGCCAGAAACGACCAAGCCCGCTCGGGCGTCCCCAGGCGGGCTTGGTGGGTACAGCGCCCGGGGGCGATCAGTACATCTTCTTGGGGAGCTGCATGCTGCGCACACGCTTGTAGTGGCGCTTGACGGCGGCGGCCTTCTTGCGCTTGCGCTCGGCGGTGGGCTTCTCGTAGAACTCCCGGGCGCGCAGGTCGGTCAGGAGACCGATCTTCTCGATGGTGCGCTTGAACCGGCGGAGAGCCACATCGAAGGGCTCGTTCTCTTTGATGCGAATGGTGGTCATGTAACGGTGAATCCAGGGTTGGCGCTCGGAGGCCTGGGGAAGTCTTTCCGGATGATTCCAGAGGCTCGATACGCAGTTTGCCAGCAAAGCTGAAGATTATAGACAGAGCAGCGCGCGCCTGCCCAGCCCTTCCTTTGGGCTCCGCAGGCGTTGTCAGGAGCGGGCCACCACAGGCCCCAGCGCCTCGGCACAGGCCAGGGCGCAGGCCTGTGCGCTGGACCAGGCCCACTGGAAGTTGTAGCCGCCGAGCCAGCCGGTCACATCGACCACTTCGCCGATGAAATGCAGGCCGGGCACCCGCTGGCTTTCCAGGGTCTGGGAGCTGAGCTCACGCGTGTCGATCCCGCCCGCCGTGACCTCCGCCTTGCGCCAGCCCTCGGTGCCGGTCGGCTGCAGGGTCCAGTGTTGCAGCGAGGCGGCCAGTGCCGCCAGGTCCCGGTCCCGGATTTCGGGCATCGGCCGCTGGGCCAGGGCGCCCAGCGGCGCACACCAGGCCTCGGCCAGGCGCGCTGGCAGGTGGGTGGCGAGCTCGTTGCCGAGCTGTCGCCGGGATCCGACCTTGGCGTCGCGCAGCGTGGCGACCAGGTCCCGGCCCGGCGCGAGATCGAGCTCGATCGGCGCGCCGGGCTGCCAGTGGCTGGAGATCTGCAGCACCGCCGGGCCACTGAGGCCGCGGTGGGTGAAGAGCAGGTCTTCGAGGAAATGCCCGCGGCTGCGCCCGGTGCCGCTGGCAATGTCGACCTCGAGCGACAGACCCGCCAGGGCCGAGAAGGGCGCCCAGGCCGCTGGATCGAAGGTCAGCGGCACGAGGGCCGGCCGAGGCTCGACGATGCGGTGGCCGAACTGGCGCGCCAGCCGGTAGCCGAAGTCGGTGGCACCGATCTTCGGGATCGACTGGCCGCCGGTCGCGACCACCAGCCGCGCCGCCTGCACCGGGCCGCGGGCGGTGTCGAGCTCGAATCTGCCGCTGCCCAGAAGGCGGACCGCCTCGACGCTGCAGGGCTGCCAGCGCTCGACCTGGCCCGCCTCGCACTCGCGCAGCAGCAGGCCGATGATCTGCTCGCTGCTGTCGTCGCAGAACAGCTGGCCGCGGTGCTTCTCGTGCCAGCCGATCCGGTTCTTCTGGACCAGGGCGATGAAATCCCGCGGGGTGTAGCGCGCCAGCGCCGAGCGGCAGAAGGCGGGGTTCTCCGACAGGAAATGGGCCGGGCCGACCTCGCGGTTGGTGAAGTTGCAGCGGCCCCCGCCCGAGATGCGGATCTTCTCGGCCAGTTTGGCGGCATGGTCGATCACCAGCACCTTCAGGCCCCGCTGACCCGCCACGCCCGCACCAAAGAGACCGGCGGCGCCGGCACCGATCACGACCAGGTCGAAGCGCTGCATCGGGACGATTATCCCGGCGCCTGCGCGCCCCGCGGCTCGACCGGCCGCCTGGACGGGCCGGTGCGCGGCCTGGTCCGCCCCGCTGGTTCAGGCCGAATGCTCGAGCGCCAGCGTCTGGTGCTGCTGCAGGGCGCGCCGGGCCCGCACCAGCACCGCCACCTGTTCGAGCAGGGGCGAGGGCACGGGTTGCTCGCCGCTCACAGCCGATTGAACATAGCGGGCGGTGATGGCCGCGTCGGTGCTGCGCGGCAGCAGCGGCAGCTCGGTGAGGCTGCCCTCCAGCGGTGCGCGGCCGAGCTCGGCCCGCATCACCCCGTCGATGAAGACCTCCATCCTGGGCCGGCGGCGTGGGTCGGCCACCGGCTCGCCCTCGGTGCCCCTCATCAGCAGGGCATGGGCGCGGCTGTGCTGCAGGAAGCGGGTGTGCGAGACCGCGTATTCCGGGTGGGTGTGGTTCACGACCCGCAGGCAGGGACTGTCGGCTGGCTGCAGCAGCTTGGCGGCTGTGTGCGCCGGGTTGCGCACGCCCAGGGTCCAGCGCAAGTCCAGCAAAGGCACCAGCGCGGGGCACAGCACGGCGGTCGGCATGAAGACCGGTTCGCGCCGTGCCCAGGCTGCGTGCGCGTCGTCGGCGTTGCGGGCGATCGGCAGCCCCAGGGTGGTGAACAGCTCGTGGGTGGTGACCCGCCCCGGGTCGGCGGTGGGGCCGTGCACCAGCACCGGCACGTCCTCCTGTGCCAGCAGCAGCGCGAGCAGCACGGTCAGGTTGGGCAGCTTGCGCGCGCCGTTGTAGGAGGGCAGCAGCACCGGCATGGCGCGGGTGCCCAGCCCGAGGCAGCGCTCGCCGACGGCCTCCATGAAGCCGGCCAGCTCCTCGGTGCTTTCCCCCTTGATGCGCATCGCGATGGCGAACGCCCCCCGTTCGGCCTCGCTGACCTGGCGGTCCAGGACCTGCGCCATCAGGTCGCGAGCCTGGGGCGCGTCCAGCGAACGGGCGCCGTCCCGGCCACGGCCGATTTCCTTGAGGTAATGCGCAATGCTCATGGGCCAAGTTCAGCAAGAGTCGGGCCAATGATGGCCGATGGCGCCGGTGGGGGATCGGGCGGCGGGTGGGTCGATGCGTCCAATGCCTGCCGCAGCCCCCCTGAACAGGGGGCGTGGCGGCCTCACCGAGGTCTATGATCATTTCAGTTTGCGGGCTGGCTCATGCCGCCGAATTTCGTGCTGAGCTTCGATTTGCCGCGCCCGCGTCCTCCCTGCATGAACCCCACCCCCCTGACTGAAGCCACCTGGCCGCCCGGCGTGACCGTCGCGCTGCTGGCAGCACTCGACGCCCAGGGGGTCATCTGGTGGCTGAAGTCGCCGGATGGGCGCTACCGGCACCTGAATGTGGCCGGCCATGCCCTGTTCGAACTGGCCTGCGACATGGCCGGCGGGTTGTCCGATGCCGATCTCCTGCCGCCCGTCCAGGCCGCGGCCCTGCGCGCGGCCGACCTGGCGGCCCTGGCACAGGTGCACCCCGTCCAGGCCGAACACCAGATCGATGCAGGCGGGCAGCGGCGGGCGTTGAGCGCCTGGCGGGTTGCCGTGCAGGACCCGTCCAGCAGCGGCGCGCTGTTGCTGGGTCTGTGGTTCGACGCCGGACCGCTGCGCCAATGCGGCATTGACCTGCGCGTGGTGCTCGATCAGCTCGAGCAGCAGCAGCGGACCAACGAGGAACTGCGTGCCGAGCTCGAGGCCGGCGGTGCGGCGCCGGGCCGGCACCGGTTGCTGCCGCATGAGCAGTTCGACGAGAGCCTGCGGCGCGAGGTCGATCGGGCCCAGCGCGAGCAACGCGACTTCGCGCTGGCCTTCATCGGGGTCGATGCACCGCCGCCGGGATCACCAGCCCATGCGGCCGGCGGGAGAGAGTCTGTGCATCAGGCGCTCGCCGAGCTGCTGCGCAACAACACCCGCGCGATGGACGCGGCCGCCCGTCTGGACGGTGAACGCTTCGCGGTCTTGCTCTCGGGCGTGGGCCTGGCCACGGCCTACACGCGCATGGAGGGCTTGAGACGCCAGTGCGCGGCGCGGCGGGTGGCGCGCGGGGGCGAGGCGCTGCGCTTCACGATCTCGATGGGGCTGGCCAGTTTTCCGCACACCGCACCCAGCCAGGCCGGGGTGGTGGCCGCCGCCGAGGCGGCGCTGGCTCTCGCGCAGCAGCGGGGCGGCAACCGCGTGACGCTGGCTGCCATGGCCTTCGACGCGCCCGCTGCGGCCTGAGGTCCATCCCACTGCGCCGGCTTGCTTGAAGCGGCCCGAACCTGGCCGGACCTGCCGGGGTGCGCCCGGATCCGGTTGAAGGGCGCCGCGAGGTCAGCCGCGCAGCGCCCGGTGCAGCATCCAGGCTGCCAGCCCGTAGAGCAGCACGGCGAACGCCCGCTTGAGCTGACGCACGTTCAAGGCTTGCGAGGCCCGCGCGCCGAGCGGCGCGGCGAGCACGCTCGCCGAGGCGAGAACGGCCAGCGCCGGCAAGTAGAGATAGCCCAGCGCGCCGGGTGGGAGCCCCGGCAGGTGCCGGCCCGCCACCACATAGCCCAGGGTGCCCGCCAGTGCGGTCGGGAAGCCGAGCGCGGCCGAGGTGCCGATCGCCTGGTGGATGGGCACGTTGCACCAGGTCATGAAGGGCACGGAGATGAAGGCCCCTCCCGCCCCGACCAGCGACGAGGCGCCGCCGATCGCGCCGCCCGCGCCAAACAGGCCCAGGCTGCCAGGCAGTTGCCGGCCCGGCTGGGGCTTGCGGTCCCGCAGCATCTGCGTGGCCGAGAAGCCGACGAAGCCGGCAAAGATCAGCGTCATCATCAGCGCCGGCAGGGCCCCGGCCACCTGCGCACCGATCAGGGATCCGGCGACGATGCCCGGCGCCAGCCGGGCCACCACCGGCCACCGGACCGTACCCCTGCGGTGGTGGGCGCGCACCGAGGAAATGGAGGTGAAGCAGATCGTGGCCAGCGAGGTGGCCACGGCGACCTTGACCAGCAACTCCGGCGGGTAGCCCTGGTGTTCGAGCAGCAGCACCATGAAGGGCACCATGGTCATGCCGCCGCCGATGCCCAGCAGACCAGCGAGGAAGCCGGTGCAGCTGCCGAGCGCGAGCAGACCAACAACGAGGGGCCAGGTGAGCATGGGGGAGGGGAGAGGGGGAAAGGTGTCCGCCGTGAACCGGGGGCCGCATTCCTGAACCCAGGGAGTTCAGGTGGGCGAGGTCAGCGGGGCTTCGGGTTCATCTGACGCGAGACGATCACACCTGCCTGGCGATATTCCAAGCCCATGCTCATGCGAGCATCGGTTCAAGGAAATAAAAGCCCCCGCGAACACGACGGACGGACACAGTCTAAACCCCGCGCAATGCTGCGTGGTGGCGTCAGAGCAATTGACCGTCGCCGCCAAGGACTTCGTCGATGCGGGCGATCAGTGTGCCCACATCGGCCCCGTCCTCGGGACTGGCGGCGCTTGGGCCCGAGGCGACCGCAGGCGGCCGTTCGGCCAGCGCAAAGGCGAGGTTCAGCGCGGCCAACACCGCGATCCGCTCGCGCGCCTTGACCTTGCCCGAGTCGCGGATCCCGCACATCTCGCGGTCGACATTGGCCACGGCCTGCTGCAGCGCACGCTCGCCACCCTCGGGACAGCCGAGCAGGTAGCTCTGGCCCATGATCGTGACCTCGATCTGCTTCATCGCGGTTCAGGGCGCCGTGTTCTCGACAGCATGGGCCGGCGCCGCCTCGGGCGCACCGCTCGGTGTCGTGTCGTTGTGGGGGAGGCGATCGAGCAGGGCATCGATGCGCTGGCGGGCGGCAGAGAGGCGGGATTTGAGCGAGTCGCGCTCCGACTCGACGGCGGCGAGCTGCTGCGAGGTCAGGGCGTGGGTGCGCTGCAGCTCCTCGTGGCGCAGCAGCAAACGCTCCACTCGCTCGGCCAGTTTGTCGATGCCCGCCATGGCTGTACCCCCGGCTTCCCCGGCTTTCGCCGCTTGGCCGAATTGTAGGCGTGCCCTTCGGGCTGTCTTACACTGCGCCCCGTTGGTGCTCGTGCCGGTCTTCAAGCCGGCACAGTCAAACGGGAAGCAGGAAGGTGAAGCCCCACGGGCCGATCCCAACCTGCGCTGCCCCCGCAACGGTAAGCGGACGAGGTGCTGGTCAGACCTCAGCGCGTGTGCTCAAACCACTGGTCGCCTCAAACGACTGGGAAGGTCACACGGGTCGTTCCGTCAGCCCGGATACCGGCCAACAGGAGGCGTGTGCCGCAAGGCAACGCCATGTCGCCAGCGCTTGCGGGGAAGCTCGCGCGGGCTCTTGTCCTGTGAAATTTCCATGAACTTCTCTGCCTTTGTGCGCTCCGCGCACTGGGCGTTCGCGACCGCCAGGGTCGCGTGCGCCAGCCTGTCCGTGACGCTCTCGGTTGCGGCCGCGGCCCTCACCCCCCCCAACCCCAATTCCACCGCTGCTGCCACTCTGCAACCCGTGGTGGTCACCGCCACGCGTTTCCCGGAGGATGCCGCCACCCTCCCGTTTGGCGTCAGTGTGCTGACCGCCGCCGACATCGCCGAGGCCGGCGTGAGCACCGTGAACGAGGCGCTGATGAAGCTGCTCGGCATTCCGGGACGGCTGGATCTCAACGGCGGCGGCGAATATGTTCTTGACCTGCGAGGCTTCGGGGCCGCTTCCGACAGCAACCAGGTCATCGTCGTCGACGGCATCCGCATCAACGAGGCGGACACGGGGGGCACCCGCCTGGCGGGCATCCCCATCGATGCGGTGGAGCGCATCGAGGTGCTGCGCGGCAGTGGCACGGTGCTCTACGGCGAGGGCGCCACCGGCGGCGTCATCGTGATCACCACCAAGGCGGGCCGCGGCACGGCCCGCAGCAACCGGGCGCAGGCCTATGCCGCCACCGGCTCTGACGGGCTGCGCGAACTGCGCGTGGGCGCCACCGTGCAGATGGGCGATGTTTCGCTCGATGCCGCGGCCAACCAGCGCCGGGCCGACAACGACCGCGACAACCAGCGCTCGAAGGTCGACGGCGCCTCGGTGGGTGCCCAGTGGCGCAATGACTGGCTGCGCATCGGCGCCCGCCACTCGATGGACAAGCTGGAGTCCGGTCTGCCCGGCTCGTTGACGGCCGAGGAGTACCGGAACAACCCTCGGCAGTCGACCACGCCAGATGACCATGGCGCCATCCGCAACGAGAGCAGCGGGCTGTTCGCGGAAGCCGACCTGGGCGCCTGGCAGCTGGCACTGGATGCGGGCTGGCGACACAAGGAACTGGCGAGCGAATTCGTGAGCTACGGCGGCGCCTACGCCTACGATGTCGATGCAAAGAACTTGGCGGCGCGTGCCCGGCACCGGATGGACGTCGCGGGCGGGGTCAATGCCTTTGTCGTTGGGGTGGACCGTGGCGAATGGGAACGCAAGGTGGCGGGCGATTACGGCTCGGCGGCCGAGCAAACCTCGACAGGCGTCTACCTGAAAGATGATTTCACCCTGGCGGGCGGAACGCGCCTGAGCGCCGGCTGGCGGACCGAGCGCTTCGACAAGCTCATCGACACAGCGACCGAGGCGGTTGACCGGCGCCAACAGGCCTGGGAGGCTGGGCTGCT
>CAISYQ010000295.1 GCA_903889735.1 uncultured Methylibium sp. | reverse complement strand
GGCCGCTGACCGGGTGGGGCAGCTCTTGTCCTGGCTGGACCTGCCCGGCCCGCGTTACACCTCCTACCCGACCGCCGATCGCTTCGGCCCGGACTTTGGCGCGGCCGATTACCGCCACGCGCTGGAGCAGCGGGCGGGGCAGGGCGCCGAAGCATCGGCGCCGCTGTCCGTCTACCTGCATGTGCCCTTCTGCGAGTCGGTCTGTTACTACTGCGCCTGCAACAAGCTTGTCACCCGGCAGCATGAGCATGCCGAACATTACCTCCAGGCGCTGCATCGGGAGATCGCGCTGCACACCGGGGTGCTGGGCACCGGACAGCCGCTCTCGCAGCTCCATCTCGGCGGTGGCTCGCCGACCTTTCTCTCCGACGTCGAGCTCGTTCGGGTGATGGCGTTGCTGCGCAGCGCTTTTCACTTCATGCCCGAGGCCGAGGTCTCGATCGAGATCGATCCCCGCACCGTTGACGGCGGCCGACTGCGCCACCTCGCGGCCCTGGGCTTCAACCGGCTCAGCTTCGGTGTACAGGACTTCGACCCCGCCGTTCAGGCGGCCGTCCATCGCGTGCAACCCTTCGAATCCGTGCAGCGCCTGATGGATGAGGCGCGCGCCATCGGTTTCGATTCCATCAATGCCGACCTGATCTGCGGTCTGCCGCGCCAGACCCCGGAATCCTTTGCGCGCACCGTCGCGCAGATCGGGGCCTTGCGGCCCGATCGGATCGCGCTCTACGCCTACGCCCACCTGCCGCAGCGCTTCAAGCCTCAGCGCCGCATCCAGGCCCATGAATTGCCCGGCGCGGGCGACCGCGTGCACATGCTGCGAACGGCCATCAGCGGCTTCCAGGGCCTGGGCTATGTGCACATCGGCATGGACCATTTCGCCCTGCCCACCGATCCCCTGGCGGTCGCGCGGCGCGAGGGCCGCCTGCACCGCAACTTCCAGGGCTACAGCACGCAGGCCGATTGCGACCTGATTGGACTCGGTCCCTCGGCGATCGGCAAGATTGGCGCCTGCTACTCGCAGAACGCCAAGGTGCTGTCCGACTACGAGGCGGCTCTGCAGCAGGGCCAGTTCCCGGTCGAGCGCGGTCTGGTGGTCGAGCCCGAGGACCTGCTGCGCCGCACCGTCATCATGGCGTTGATGTGTCAAGGGCAGGTCCTCTTTGAGGCGGTGGAGAAGGCGCATGGCGTCCGCTTCGGTGTGCATTTCCGCGAGGAGCTCGAGCGGCTGAGGCCCTTCGCGTCGCGCCTGCTGGTCGAACTGGAACCCGGGGCGATCCGGGTCACGCCGCTGGGTTGGTACTTTGTGAGGGCGATCGCCATGGTGTTCGACCGCCATCTGCAGGCTGGCGCGGCGCGTGAGCGCTACTCACGCATCCTTTGAACGGGATCGGCGGAATGCAGGCCGCGCTGATCCTGGGGGCGGGTCTGATGGGCTTGGCGGGAGCCCCGCACTGCGCGGCCATGTGCGCGGCGCCCTGTGCGGCGCTGACGCGGCGCTGCGGCGGCCAGCGCCCGGCCGTGATGGTCGGCTTCCTCGCTGGGCGCCTGCTTGCCTACACCGCGGGCGGCGCCGTGGCGGCGGCGGGCGTGGCGGCGGTCGGACTTCTGGGCGATGCGGCACCTGCGCTGCTGCCACTCTGGACGGCGCTGCAGCTCGCGGTGCTCGGACTGGGCCTGTGGCTCTTGTGCACGGGCCGCCAACCAGGCTGGTGGGCCAGGTTCGGCCGCATGCCATCCACCGAATCGATCCGGCCGCCGCCTGCCGGCTGGCAGCGCGTGGCTGCGCCGCTGCGCGCTGGGGCGATGGGCAGCCTCTGGCTCGTGCTGCCTTGCGGACTGCTGCAGTCGGCCTTGGTGGTGGCGACACTCGCCAGCACGCCGTTGCAGGGCGCGGCGGCGATGGCCAGCTTCGCGGCAGCCTCGTCGCTCGGGCTCTGGCTCCCGGGCGCCCTGGCCGCGCGCTTCATGGGCTGGGCCTCGCCCCGGACGCTGGACCAGGCCCGGGCGGCTTCCTGGGCGTTGCGCCTGGCCGGGGCCTCGCTGGTGCTGGCTGCCGGATGGGCGCTCGGCCATGGCCTTTGGCAGCGGGTGGCGGTGTGGTGCGGTGTCGGGTGATGCCCAAACGCAGTCCGTACCGGTCGGTTCGGGCTTGCCGCAGAATCCGGTCGTGAGCGTCACCCATATCGCCATCGTCGACGACGAGCCCGACATCACCCTGCTGCTGGGTGGCTACCTGCGCGGCCATGGTTTCCGGGTCAGCGAGCTGGCCACGGGCCTCGCCTTGATGCAGCTGATGGTCGCCGACCCCCCCGATCTGGTGCTGCTGGACCTCGGGCTGCCGGGCGAAGACGGCCTCGCCATCGCCCGCAAGCTGCGCGAGCACTGGCGCTGCGGTCTGGTCATCGTGACCGGCCGTGGCGATGCGGTCGACAAGGTCGTGGGCCTGGAGATCGGTGCTGACGACTACGTGACCAAGCCCTTTGACCTGCGTGAGCTGCTGGCCCGTGCCAAGGCAGTGCTGCGCCGCCTGGCGCCGGTGGACGGGCGACCCCCACCGGCAGCAACGATGCCGCGTGAGCGCTTCGATTTCCAGGGCTGGGAGCTCGATGTGGCAGCGCGGCGACTGTGCACCTCGGACGGCGAGCCGGTGGCGCTCACGGCGGGCGAATTCGACCTGCTGTGCGTCCTGGTTCGGCACCCAGGCCGCGTGCTCTCTCGCGATTTCCTGCTCGGCCAGACCCGCGGCCGCGAGGCGGCGCCCTTCGACCGCACGATCGACGTGCAGGTCGGCCGCCTGCGCCGCAAGCTCGAGGCCGACCCCGAGGATCCGCAGATCATCCAGTCGGTGCGCGGGGCGGGCTACATCCTGGTGCCGCCGGTGGCGGTCCGCTGACGGGTTGTCGGTGAGCGCGTCTCCAGCCTCCACCGGGCAGCCCGCCACTCCCGAGGGCCCCGACGAGCATTCGGTCTATCGCTCGCTCTTTGCCGCCTATCCGGACGCGCTGCTGCTCACTGACCGGAGGGGCCTGATCGTGCGCGCCAATCCGGCCGCCGAGCAGCTGCTCGGCTACCCCGCTGCTGAGTTGATGGGGCTGTCGGTGGACGCGCTCGTGCCCGATGCGATCCGCCCGCGCCACGCCGCCTACCGCGATGCCTACGACCGCAGCCCCCGAGCCCGCCCGATGGGCACGCAGATGGCGCTGGTGGCCAAGCGGCGCGATGGCAGCGAGGTGATGGTCGAGATCGCGCTCAGCCCGCTGCAGATCGACGGCCAGGCCTATGTGGTGGCGGCGGTGCGCGGCATCGAGGACTACCCCCGTGTGCGCCAGGCGCTCCAGCGTGCCCGCTACAGCGAGTTCGTTGCCCAGATGGGCCGGCTGGCGGTCGATGCCCGCGATCCGCAGCTGCTGTTGGAACAGGTGCCTGCGGTGGCCGCCGACGCGCTGCAGGCCGAGCTGGCGGTGCTGTGCCTGCTCGAGCCGAACCGGCTCGAGTTCCGCGTGGCCGGCGGGCTGGGTTTGGTGCACGGCGAGGGCGTGGGCAGCGCCCTCGCCAACCGGCCCGACACGCTGGCGGGCTTCGTGCTGTCCCAGGGCGGGCCGGTGACGGTGTCCGACTACCGCCTCGAGCGGCGCTTCACCGTGCCGCCGGCTTACCTGGCAGCGGGTCTGGTCAGCGCCCTGGCCGTGCCGCTCACCGACCGCGGCCAGACCATCGGCACGCTGTCGGTGAGTTCACGCCAGCCCGAGCGTTTCGGCCCGGATGAACTGCATTTCTTGGAGTCGCTCTCCAACCTGCTGGCGGCGAGCCTGCAGCGGGTGCAGACCGAGGAGGCTCTCAACCACGCCCAGCGGCTCGAGAGCGTGGGGCAGCTGACCGGCGGTATTGCCCACGACTTCAACAACCTCCTCACCGTGATCCAGGGCAACCTGCAGGTTCTCGAGGAGCACCCGGCGTTGGTCGGCCAGGGTGGGGCGCAGCAGCTGCTGGCCGCTGCCGCCCGCGCCGGTCGCCGCGGTGCCGAGCTCACCGGCAAGCTGCTCGCGTTCTCGCGCCGCCAGCTGTTGAGCCCGGTGGAGGTGGATGTGGCCGAACTGCTCGAGGCCCTCGCCAACATGCTGCGGCGCACGCTCGACCAGCGCATCCGCATCGAGGTCCAGGTTCCCCCGGGGGGGCTGCGCTGCCTGGCCGATGGCGGCCAGCTCGATTCGGCCCTGCTCAACATCGCCATCAATGCCCGTGACGCGATGCCTGAGGGCGGCCGACTGGCTTTCTCGGTGCGCACGGTGAGCGCCTTGCCGGTCGAGGTCACCGCCGAGCTGGTTGAGGCCGCCCGCAACGTCCGCTACGCGGAGATCTCGGTGACCGACACCGGCCACGGCATGTCGGAGGCCGTTCGTGAGCGGGCCTTCGAGCCCTTCTTCACCACCAAGGAGCTCGGGCGCGGCACCGGCCTGGGCTTGAGCACGGTCTATGGCTTCGTCAAGCAGTCGCGCGGCGCGGTGAGGCTGCAGACGGCGCCCGGCGAGGGCACCCGCCTCACGCTCTACCTGCCGCTCGTGGACGTGGCGTGCGAACCGTGCCCTGAGGCCGAGGCCGCCGATGTGGCCCTGCCCGCCGGCCTGGACGTGCTGCTGGTGGAGGACGAACCCGAGGTGCTGGCCGTGGCCGAGCACTATCTGCGCAGCCTAGGCTGCCGTGTCACCGCCTTCGCCACCGCCGAGCCGGCGGTGGCGAGCTTGGCCGACGGCTGCCCTCACGACCTGCTGCTGACCGACATCGCACTCGGCCCCGGTCTGCGCGGCACCGAACTCGCCCGCCAGCTCCAGGCGCGTTTTCCCGGGCTGGCGGTGCTGTTGACCTCGGGCTATTCGGCCGAGCTTCTGCAGGGCGAGGGCGCCGTGGCCTTGCCTTGGGAGCTGCTGCCCAAGCCCTATGAGCGTGCCGAGCTCACCCGTGCCCTCGCGCGGGCGGTGGCGAGGGGCGGCGGCGGCCAGGCGGCTCGGTGACGTGGCGGCCTGACCCCCTGGCCTTCAGTGGACCGTCGCCTCGGCGAGGCTGCGTTCGACGAAGGCGCCCAGGGCGGCGACATCTGGGATCTGGAGGTCGCGCCGCCCCCCCTGCGAAAAGCCGATGACCTTGTCGCGTGCCAGGCGTGAAAGGGCGCGGCTCACGGTCTCGAGCTTCATGCCCAGGTAGTTGCCGATCTCGGCCCGGGTCATGCGCAGTGTGATCTGGTCGGAGCGCAGGCCGCGTTCTTCCAGCGCCTCGGCCCAGTTGCGCAGGAAATCGGCGACCCGCGCGTCGGCGGGCAGCGTGCAGAGCGCCAGCATCGCGCCGCGGTCGCGGGCCATCTCCCGGCTCATCGCATCGTGCAGGGTCGCCAGCAGGGCCGGACGTTCGATGCAGCGCGCCATCAGCGCGTCGTAGCGGATCGACCAGATCTCGCCGGTGTCCATGGCCACCGCATCGCAGCCGTGGTGGTGCTCGGCGATGCCGTCAAAACCCAGCCAGGCCCCCTTGAAATGCAGCCCGACCACCTGCTCACGGCCGTCGGCGGCCGTCTCGACCGTCTTGAAGAAGCCGGCATGGACGACATGCAGGCATTCGAAACGGTCACCGGCCTGGTAGAGGCACTCGCCTGCCCGCAGCACGCGGCGCGTGATCGGCAACTCCGCCTCGAGCAGCGCCAGCATGTGACCGATCCGCGCATGGACGCTGCGAACCGGGGCGGTTTGAAGGGAGCTGGAGGTATCGTGCATGGTGATCGAGGCCTGTGGGTTCATGGACCCAAGGCTAGGCCCCGCTTGACACGGCGTGATCAATGGCGCGTGTCGTTCGTTAAGCCTGTGTGAACGGCGGGTGTCATCTCGGTAACGGCGTGGCGCCGGTTGACAGGGCAGAGGCATGGAAATTGCGCCAATGAAGACGTGGACAAGCTTTTGTCGAACGTGCCGCTTCGCGAGCGGGCCCTGAGCGTGCTGCTGGTGGACGACGGCGCGCACCGGGTGCGCCTGATCCGCGACGAACTCACCCGGCAGGGGCATGTGGTCGTCGGTGTCATCGATTCGGCCCTGGCCATCCACGACTGCGTTCTCCGGTTGGTGCCCGATGTGGTGATCGTCGACAGCGAATCGCCCTCGCGCGACACCCTCGAGCACCTGGCCGTGATGTCGTCCAGCCACCCGCGGCCGGTGGTGGTCTTCAGTGAGGACGCCAGCCAGGCGCCGATGCGGCAGGCCCTGGAAGCGGGGGTCAGCGCCTACGTCATCGCCGGCCTGCATCCGCAGCGGCTGGCGCCCATCCTGCAGGTGGCGATCGCCCGCTTCGAGCAGGACCGCACCCTGCGCCAGCAGCTCGACACCGCGCAGTCCCAGCTCTCGGACCGCAAGCTGATCGAGCGCGCCAAGGGCATCCTGATGGACGAGATCGGTCTGTCGGAGGAACAGGCCCACCGCCACCTCCGCAAGCTGGCCATGGACCGTGGCCAACGCCTGGCCCAGGTGGCGGTCCGCGTCATCGAGTCGCGCGACCTGCTGCGTCCGGCCTGAACCGCGCCGTTCGCAGCGCCACGCACCGCGGTGGCGACCGGGTTGCACCGCGGCAAGGCGGATGCTGCGCCCGGATGGTGCGTGAAAGCCCTGAGGGCCCCAACGCCCCTTGACGCCGAGGCCGCGCTCCCGGCGGCGGGCGGCTGGCACGGCTCATGCAATGAGAACTACTGACTTCCGCCACAACGGCGTGGTGGAAGACAAGGCAATCGTTCGGGCAAAGGCGTCCGACCGGCAGGGGGTGCGGGCAACCGCAACCCCTGCGGTCGAGGCGCCTTTTTTTCAATTCGGGAGCATCACATGGTCAAGCGCGAAGGTCTGGTGAGCGGGGATCGCAGGGAGTTCGTCTTGGGGTCGGCCGCGCTGGCCGCCGGCGCGGCGGTGGCGCCGCGTGCCTGGGCGGCGGGGTCCGACGCGCCCGAGAAGAAGGAGGTGCGCATCGGTTTCATCCCGCTCACCGACTGCGCCTCGGTCGTGATGGC
>CAISYQ010000294.1 GCA_903889735.1 uncultured Methylibium sp. | reverse complement strand
TCCTTCGGCGGCGCGCTGGCGCTGGCGCTGGCGATCCGCGCGCCCCAGCGCGTCAAGCGGCTGGTGCTGATGGGCAGCGTCGGCGTGAGCTTCCCGATCACGCCCGGCCTCGAGGCCGCCTGGGGCTACACGCCCTCGATCGAGAACATGCGCGCACTGCTCGACGTGTTCGCCTTTGACCGCCAGCTGGTCAGCGAGGACCTCGCGCGCCTGCGCTACGAGGCCAGCATCCGGCCTGGTTTCCAGGAGTCCTTTGCGAGCATGTTCCCGGCGCCGCGGCAGCGCTGGGTTGACGCCATGGCCAGCCGCGACGACGACATCCGCGCGCTGCCGCACGAGACGCTGCTGATCCACGGTCGCGAGGACCAGATCATCCCCGCGGCCACCAGCCAGCGCCTGTTCGAGCTGATCCCCCGCGCGCAGCTGCACCTGTTCGGCCAGTGCGGCCATTGGACCCAGATCGAGCATGCGGGCCGGTTCACCCAGCTGCTGAACAATTTCTTCAGTGAGGGCGCGGGCTGAAGCAGGCCGCCGGCCTCGCGGCCTTCAAGTCGGGGGCTGTGTTCAGCTCTGGGGCTGCCCGGGCAAGACGGCGGGGCGCTCGACCGCCTTCTGCAAGCCGCCGATCACCTTCAGCCTCAGGTCGGCCTCGGGGAAGATGCAGCAGGCGAGCACGCGTTGATGGGCCTCGTCGTCTTCGCTGACATGCGAGCGGCTCATCACGCGCTTGCGGAAGCTCCCCGACAGCACCGCCACCTTGCACACGCCACAGCCGCCGCCTCGGCAGCCCACCGGGATGCCGCGCTTGCCGAGCCGGGCCATGCCGTTGAGCACCGACTCGTCGCCACGGCAGGCATAGGACTCGCCGGTGTCGGCGAGGGTCACGCGGTGCGAAGTCGGGGGTGGGGACACAGGCGCGGGGTGTTGGGGATCACGCCCGGGACGATACCGGTGCGGCGCGATCGGCTCCAATACCGATTTCGACGCGATGGCATACCGGGCTTGTATCGTCCGGGATGCCGTCCGCCACGGGCCCATCGATGGGGCTCCCACCACGTCTGTCACCCCACCGCTCACAACGCCTGTCACCACAGCTGCAGCTGAACCTGCCGCATCGACCCCGCCCTCATGGACCTGCGCCACCTCAAGTACTTTCTGGCCGTCGCCGAGGAGCTCAACATCGGCCGCGCCGCCCTGCGGCTGCACATGTCGCAGCCGCCGCTGACGCGGCAGATCAAGGCGCTGGAAGAGGAGCTGGGCGTGGCGCTCTTCCTGCGCACACCGCGCGGGGTCGAGCTCACCCAGGCGGGCGAGATGTTCCGCGAGGAAGCCCAGAGCATCCGCATGCTGGTGGAGGCGGCGGTCGACCGCGTGCAGCGCGCCGGCGACGGCAAGATCGGCCGGCTCGACGTGGCGATCTTCGGCTCCGGCATCTACGACGCCATCCCCAAGCTGCTGCACGCCTACCGCGAACGCCTGCCCGGCGTGAACATCGTGCTGCACACGATGAGCAAGTCCGAGCAGATCGAGGCCCTGCGCCAGCGCCGCATCAGCGTCGGCTTCAACCGCATGATGCCCTCGCTCCCCGACATCGCCTGCGAGCTGGTGGCCACCGAGCCGCTGATGGTGGCGGTCAACGTCAGCCACCCACTCGCCACGGTGGACGCCGTGCCTTTCGGGGCGCTTGCTGAGCACCCACTCATCGTCTACCCCAACCTCGGTCGACCCAGCCTGATCGATCGGGTGATCGATCTGTGCCGGCGCCGCGGGTTCGAGCCCCGGGTGGCGCAGGAAGTGGGCGACACCATCACCGCGATCGCCTTGGTGGCCAGCGGGTTCGGGATGTCGCTGATCCCCCGCTCGGCGACGACGGTGAGCATGCCGGGCGTTGTCTACCGGCCCCTGTCCGACGCGCCCGAGGCGGTGGTGGACCTGAGTTGTGCTTACCGTGCCACCGACCGATCGCCGCTGCTGCAGGCCTTCCTGGCGCTGGTGCGAGAGCACCGCGCGGCCTCGGAGGCATTCCCGCCGCAGCCACCGCCCCTTCCATCGGCCTGAACCCGGCGCTACGGGAGCGCCCGGTGGGTCGGGTGGGTCAGAGGTCCAGCACCAGGAAGGCGCTCCTGGCGCGCGAGCAGCAGGGCGTGAACTGGTCGTTCTTCGCCTTCTCGGCGTCCGAGAAGTAGAGGTCGCGGTGCTCGGGCTCGCCCTCGAGCACGCGGGTGATGCAGGTGCCGCAGACGCCCTGCTCGCAGGAGATGGGGATGTCCACGCCCTGCGCGGCCAGCGCGGCCACCACCGATTCGTCCTTGGCCACCCGGATCACGCGGCCTGTGCTGGCGATGCGGACCTCGAAGCTGCCGTCGTCCTGGCGGTCCTGGGCGGCACCCGCGAAGTGCTCGCAATGGAGGTTGGCCTCGGCCCATCCGAGCGCGCGTGCGGTGCCCAGCACGAAGTCCATGAAGCCCTTGGGCCCGCAGACATAGAGGTGGGTACCAGGGGCAGGGCGGTCCAGCACGGCGGGGGCATCGAGCTTCTGCACGGCGTCGCCATCGTCGAAATGCAGTTGCACGCGGTCTGCAAAGGCCGAGCCGCGAAGGCGCGGCAGGAAGGCCGTGCGCGCCACCGAGCGGCTGCAGCAGTGCAGCTCGAAGTCGGCGCCTGCCTGCGACAGGCTTTCCGCCATGCTCAGCAGCGGCGTGACGCCGATGCCCCCGGCCAGCAGGATGGAATGCCGTGCCGGCACCAGCGGGAAGTGGTTGCGCGGTGCGCTGATGCGCACGGTCGCACCCTCGGCCAGGTCCTGGTGCACGCTGCGCGAGCCGCCGCGGGAGGCCGGGTCGAGCAACACGCCGAGCTGGTAGCGGTGGGTCTCTCGGGGTGCGTTGCACAGCGAGTACTGGCGCACCCGCCCGCCCGGCAGCTCGAGGTCGATGTGCGAGCCAGCCTCGAAGCGCGGCAGCGCCTGGCCCTCGGCGTGAACGAGGTCGAGCGTGACGATGTCCTCGGCCTCGACCGCCTTGCGGGCGATCCGGGCCGTGATCCAGGCGTTCTCCATCTGGGCTCCGGTGGTGCAGGGTGGGGTGGTCCATGCGGCCGGGGCGGCGCTTTTCGCCAGCCTGCTCGGCATGAGCCCGCGATGTCACCACCTCAGGCCCCGCCGGTCCAATACTTTCCCTGGGGCGCATGGATACCTTTTCCGTATGCCCGCGATCCGTGCCTGTCAGGACAGGCTCCGCAGCCAGGCCCGACCTCACGACGCCCGTTTGTGCCTGATCGGTTCAGGCGCCCCACCCGGGGCCTCCGCGGCCTTCGGCGGGCTGCGACCGGATGGCCCTGTTGTGCATGCTCGCGCGGGGTTTGGGCCTGGGCTTGGCGCGCGGGGGCTCAGAGCCGCTTCCCGCCATACCGCAGCGGTATCAGCGCCCCGCCGAAGCGGTATTGGACGGTTGCCCAGCGCATCCCTATCGTGAATTGCCTTTTCGCGAGACCGGCGGTGTCCGTCGGTCCCCGCAGAACGATCCCAGGAGACGAGACCCATGAATAGCGCCAGCCCCTTTCTGATGAACGCGTGGTATGCCGCGGCCCTGTCGAGCGAGGTCGGACCCGAGGCGCTGTTCCACCGCAAGATCCTCGACACCTCGGTGATGATCTACCGCAAACAGGACGGCACGCCGGTGGCGATGCACGACCGCTGCCCCCACCGGTTCGCGCCGTTGCACCTGGGCAAGCGCGCCGGCGACGATGTGATCTGCGTTTACCACGCGCTTCGCTTCGACTGCAGCGGCCAGTGCGTGCACAGCCCGCATGGCGACGGCCACATCCCCAAGGCCGCGGTGGTGCGCAGCTTCCCCCTGCTGGAGCGCTACGGCTACCTGTGGATCTGGATGGGCGATGCAACGGCCGACCCGGCCGCGCTGCCCGACTACGGCACCCTCGACGACGGCCCGGCCACCGGCGTGGCCCAGACCTACATGCACATGAAGGCCAACTACGAGCTCATCATCGACAACGTGATGGACCTGAGCCACATCGACCATGTGCACGGAGAGATCATCACCACCCGCGGCCAGCTCTCGCCGGTGCCGCCCAAGGTGCGCGAGGAGGACCGCGCGGTCAACGCCCGCTGGGAGTGGAAGCAGACCCCGGCCATGCTGATCTTCGCCAATTTCATGCCCGACCCGCAGGCCGAGGCGCGCATGTTCTTCGACATCACCTGGTCGCCGCCGGCCCACATCCAGCTGTCGGTGGGGGCGGTGCAGGGCGACGGTGCGCTCGATCTCAATGACTGCGTGGGCCAGTACGACCTGCACACCTGCACGCCCGAGACGCTCCACACCACGCACTACTTCTTCTCGACCCGGCGCAACCACATCCCCGAGGATGCCGAGTACAACGCCATGAAGATCCAGGCCATGCACACGGCCTTCGAGACCGAGGACGGTCCGGTCATCGAGCAGGTGCAGAACGAGATGGCCACCGACGACTTCTTCAGCCTCAAGCCGGTGCTG
>CAISYQ010000293.1 GCA_903889735.1 uncultured Methylibium sp. | reverse complement strand
GTGCCATTGATCACACCCCGCATGTACCCCGTACCGGACCGCCGGCAACAGAATGGGCAACAGAATTCTAAGGGACGTAAATGGACAATGAAAGACGGTTGAGGACACTAAGTTATTGATTTACAACACTTATTTGTGTCTTTGTCACGCCCGGACAAGTAGTCTACTAGGGTAAAAATATTGCATGGGGTGCAAGGGGTCGCGAGTTCGAATCCCGCCGTCCCGACCAAAGAAATCAATGGGTTAGCTCTCACAAGGAGCTAGCCCATTTTGATTTATGCGGCTGATGGGCTCTCTGGTGTACGGGCCGACACCGGCTCGACCTCGTGCAGGAACCGCAGGATCTGCGCCGTGGTCTCTGCCGGCTTCTCGACCTGCAGCCAGTGACCCGCACCGTCGAGCAGTTCGATGAAGCGGAGGTCGTCGAAGGCCTGCGGAAACCAGGAGCGCCAGTCGGGATCGTAGAGGAGCACATCGTCCGCCGCTCCGGCGACGAACGCTGCAGGCTGCGTGAAACGCTTGCCTTCGAGTTCAGGGGTGATCGCGCTCATGGTCGGCAGGTTTCGGTAGAGATTGCAGGGGCCGCGGAACCCACCCGTGCGGTACTGCTCGACGTAGTAGGCGAGATCTTCCTCCGACAGCCAACTGGGAAGCGTCGACGGCATCGGCAGCACGTCGAGCAGGCCGCTCGCACGCGGATGGGCGAGCTGGCCCAGCCAGGTGCTCTTCGGGGCGTCGCCCGACAGGCCGTAGTAGATCTTCAACAGGCTCGAGCGGGGATCACGCTCAAGTTCAGCCTCGATCACGCCTGGCGTCTGGAAGTGGCGGATGTACCAGAACCGATCGTCCTGGCCCGGTGGGTCGATCGTCTCCGGCCCGACGCGCCAGAACGGCACCGACAGACCCATGACCGATTTGCAGCTGTCCTCGTGCAGCAGCGCGGTGTTCCACGCGATGATGCAGCCCCAGTCGTGACCCACGAGATTGAAGCGTTCGTAGCCGAGCGCGCGCGCGAGGCCGGCGACGTCGGCCGCCATGTGGCGGATGTTGTAGTCGTTGATGCCGCCCGGCTTTGAGCTGCCGCCGAACCCACGCTGATCGGGTACCGCGACTCGGTAACCCGCTGCCGCCAGCGGCGCGATCTGGTGTCGCCATAAATACCAGCACTGAGGCCAACCGTGCAGCAGGATCACCAGCGGTCCGTCGCCCTCGACGACCGTGCGCAGGCGCACACCGTTCGTCTCGATCATCTTGAAAGTCGGTTCGCGCATATCGTCACTTCCTTGGTCAATCCAGGCGGCCTGCTCAACCACCGAGAACCTGGTTGCTGCTCAAGTTGCTGAGTGGCACGCGTTTTCCAAAAACTCCCGCTGATGCGTTCACCTTGTGCCGAGGTGAAGACCCAACTCGGCTTGTCTCACTGAGGGTGATCGTCCCACCTCGTGCAGGTCTGCGCAAGCCGGCGTACCCGATGTGCAGATCCGTTCTGATTCCCGCCATTTCACGCTCTCTGCACCCTTGCTAGGGCAAGCGTTCCTGCAGCGGCAAGGAGATCGTGACCCGGCTGCCCTTGCCAGGCGCGCTGTCGATATTCAACGCGCCGCCCAGGGGGATCAGCCGCTCCTGGATGGCGAAAAGGCCCAGCCCCGAGTGGAAACCAGCGTCGCCACCGCTAGCCAGCGTGGCGTCGAACCCAGTGCCCTCGTCCAGAACGCTGACGCTCAAGGAGGGCCGCCCGTCGCCGGTCTCCGATACTCTGGCGCACTTGATGCAGGCCTGGGTGACCCCGGCGTGCTTGGCGACGTTGAACAGCAGTTCGCGCACCGTCTGGTAGACCAGGACCTGGACGGCCTGCGGGGGCCGACCGCTGAATTCGGTGACATACCGCACCTTCAGGCCGTAGGCGCGCTGGGCCCAGTTGGCCAGCCAGCGCAACGCGGCGTTGAGGTCCTCGCCGTGGACGGCGCTGGGACTGATCTCGGCGGTGAGCGTGCGCGCCTGCCGGGTCGCCTCGTCCATGAAGGAGGTGATCTCCTGCGCCACCGAGCGCACCTTGTCGTCGCCGTGGCGACCCAGGCTCCCGATCACCAGCTGCGTCGCATACAGCACCTGCTGCAGGCCGTCGTGCAGCACCCTGGCGATCCGGTCCCGCTCGCGCTGCTCGGCCAGGATCAGCTCCGAGGACAGGCGCGCGAGCTGCTCGGTGCGGTGGCTCAGTGCCTCGGTGCGTTCGCGCACCCGTTGCTCGAGCTGGTCGCGGGCATGGCGCAGTTGCAGCTCCATCTCCTTGCCCAGCGTCACCTCGATGATCACGCCGACCACCCGTACCGATCCCGCCGGCTCGTAGACGAAGCAGCCCTGGGAGCGCAGCCAGTGCACCGAGCCGTCGGGCCAGACGCTGCGGTATTCGATCTGGAACTCCGGCGCCCGCCGCCGCACGCTGTCCTCGAGCATGGCCACGGTGGGCGGCACATCCTCGGGATGGGTGCGCAACTTCCAGGAATCGGCCGTCGGCACAATCTCGCCCGGCTGGAAGCCGAACAGCGCGAAGCAAGCCGCCGACCAGAGCGCTTCGCCGGTGGTCAGGTTCAAGTCGTAGGCGCCGGCCTGGGC
>CAISYQ010000292.1 GCA_903889735.1 uncultured Methylibium sp. | reverse complement strand
GCTGCACCTGTCGACCCGCACCCTGCACCGCCAGCTGCGGGACGAGGGCGCGTCACTGCAGTCGCTCAAGGACGAGGCCCGGCGCGAGCTCGCGGTGGCCCAGCTGCAGCGCACCCGCCGCCCGGTCAAGCAGATCGCACAGGCGGTGGGCTTCCGCAGCGAGAAGAGCTTCGCGCGGGCCTTCCGCGCCTGGACCGGGCAGTCGCCCGCGGAGCTGCGGCGGGGCGGCCATGCGACTTGACGCCCCGGGTCCGGGCGACGACAGGGCGCCGGGGCCGCCAAGACGCCCCTGGCTGGCCGCGCTGGTGCTGGCCTGCCTGGCGCCCTGGGCCTGGGGCGGTGGTCCGGCGGGCGGCTCGGGGGGCGGGCCAGACGGTTTGGTGGGCGGACCGCCCGGAGGTGTCCGCGCCGGTGGCGTGGTCTCGGCCTCCCACCCGCTGGCCGCCGAGGCCGGCGCCCGACTGCTTGAGGCCGGTGGCAATGCGGTCGATGCCGCGGCGGCCATCGAGTTCGCGCTGTCCGTGGTCGAGCCGCAGTCCTCGGGCATCGGGGGCGGCAGTTTCATGATGGTCCACCTCGCCGCCACCGGCGAGACCTTCGTCATCGACTCCCGCGAGCGTGCGCCGGCGGCGGCGACCCCCGCCATGTTCCGGCTCAGCGAGGTGCCAGCCCCGCGGCTGTTCGAGGTGGCCTCGGGCAGCGGCCTGTCGGTCGGCGTGCCCGGCACGGTGCTCGGCCTCGCCACGGCGCTGGAACGCTGGGGCACGCGACCGCTGGCCGAGGCGCTGGCGCCGGCCATCGAACTCGCCGAACGGGGCTTTCCGGTCAACCGCTTCCTGGCCGCCAGCATCGCCAAGGACCACGGCCGCACGCGGTTGCAACCAGAGACCGCTGCCCTCTTCCGTCCGGGCGGCGTGCCGCTCGCCGAGGGCCAGCGGCTGGTGCAGCCCGACCTCGCGAGGACGCTGGCGCTGATCGCCCGCGATGGGCCCGACGCCTTCTACCGCGGGCCGCTCGCGCAGGCCATCGTCCAGGCGCAGCGCCGCTCCATCTCCCCGGTGCCCGCCGAAGGCACCGGCCGCATGACGCTGGACGACCTGGCGCAGTACCGCATCGCCATCCGCCCACCGGTGGTCGGTCGCTACCGGGGCTGGACCCTGGCCACGATGCCGTCGCCCTCGTCGGGCGGGTTGGCGTTGCTCCAGATGCTGCAGATGCTCGAGCGCTTTCCGCTCGACGACAAGGCGGCCAGTTTCGGTTTTGGCGCGACGCCCACCTGGCACGTGATGATCGAGGCCATGCGACTGGCCTACGCCGACCGTGCGGTGTGGACCGGCGACGCGGACTTCGGTCCGGTGCCCGCCCGGGGCCTGCTCGACCCGCGGTATGTGGCCGCCCGCGCCGCCGCGATCTCGCCCCTGCGCCGCATGCCCACGCCGGCGGCCGGTGACCCGCGGCCCTTCGAGCCGGACGCCGCGCTGGGCGCCGAGCGGCTCCCGCCCGCACCCGCCGACGAGGAGAAGGGCGTGCACACCACGCATTTCTCGGTGGTGGACCGCTGGGGCAACGTGGTGAGCACCACCAGCACCATCGAGACCCTGTGGGGCACGGGCATCACCGTGCCGGGCCATGGCTTCCTGCTGAACAACCAGCTGACCGACTTCAATCTGGCGCCCACCCGCGACCCGGCCACCGGCAACCCGGGCGCCAACGACGTCGAACCCTTCAAGCGCCCGCGCTCGAGCATGGCGCCGACGTTGCTGCTGCGCGACGGCCGGCCGGTCCTCGCCTACGGCTCGCCGGGCGGCGCGACCATCATCAATTCGGTGCTGGGCATGACGCTCAACCTGATCGACCACGGGATGACGGTCCAGCAGGCCATCGATGCGCCGCGGATCTCGGTGACCACGGCGTCGGGCGCGGTCGCCTGCGAGGGCGGCCCTGACTTCATGCAGCCACCGATCGGGGCCATGGGCTTCGCGGCGCTGGCCGCCCTCGGCCACCCGATGCCGGCCTCAGGCCGCTGCGAAGCCACCATCGGCTCGGTGCAGGCGGTCGCGATCGACCTGGAGACCGGCCGCCAGAGCGGCGGCGCTGACCCGCGCCGCGAGGGCACGGTGATCGTGCTGCCCCGCCCGGGGCCGGCGGCGAACAGTCCGCGCTAGCCCCGGGCGCTGCGCTCTACTTGTAGAGCACCTCGGGCAGCCACAGCCCGATGGCCGGGAACTGGTACAGCAGCACGATCGCGAGCACCTGGATGCCCATGAAAGGCATCATGCCCGCGAAGATCTGGTTCAGGGTCACATGCTTGGGCGCCACGCCCTTCAGGTAGAAGGCGCTCATCGCGACCGGCGGACTCAGGAAGGCGGTCTGGAGGTTCAAAGCCACGAGCAGGCCGAAGAACAGCGGGTCCACCCCGAAGTTGTCGAGCAGCGGAATGAAGATGGGCATGAAGATCACGATGATCTCGGTCCATTCCAGCGGCCAGCCCAGCACGAAGATGATCACCTGGCTCAGGATCAGGAACTCGGTCTTGGTGAGGTTCATGCCCAGCACCCACTTCTCGACCAGGTCCTGGCCGCCGAGCAGGGCAAACGCCGCCGAGAAGATCGCCGAACCGACGAACAGCCAGCACACCATGGCACTGGTCTTGGCCGTCAGGAAGACGCTCTCCTTGACCATCGTGAAATTGAGCTGGCGGTAGGCCGCAGCCAGCAGGAAGCCACCAAAGGCCCCCACCGCCGCCGCCTCGGTGGGTGTCGCCAGGCCGAAGACGATCGAGCCGAGCACAGCCAGGATCAACACCAACAGCGGGAAGAAGCTCGCCAGCAGCATCTTGAAGATCTCGAGGCGGGCGAAGCTCAGCAGCAGGTAGAAGCCCACCAGCGCGACCGCCCCGGCACCGAGTCCGATCCAGTAGCCACGCGTGGCCGGCTGGCGGCTGGGTGCCTCAGCAGCCGGCGTGGCCGATCCGCTGGGAGACACACCGCTGCCACCGGCCGCACCGGTGGATGGGTTGACCGGCGCGGCACCGGGCGGCTCCGACAACCCGCCGGTGGCGGGAACGGCGGCGGCCGGCGGCTCGCTCAGGCCTGGGCTTGAGGGAGGCTCCTTCAGTCCGCCACCGCCCGGCTCCTGCAAACCGGTGTTGCTAGGCGGCTCCTTCAGCCCGCCCGCAGGTTCCTGCAATCCGCCCGACATCGGGGGCTCGGCCAGACCGCCGGACGAGGCCGGCGCCGCCTCGCTGTCGCCCATGCGCTGCAGCCCCTGAACGGCGACCTCCACGCTCGCCACCTGGGTGACGTTCTGGTAGCTCCAGAGCGCCACGGCCACGAACAGCAGGGCCGGCGCCAGCGCGATGCCCAGTTGCCCGAGCAGGTAGCCGCTGTCGACGCCCTCGTTGCGCCGGCCCTTGAGGAGGGCGATCAGCGCAGGCACCGCCCGCTGGGCCTGCGTGGCACCGGCCTTGAGCAGCGGCCCGGGCAGCGGCACGAAGCGCTGCTCGGCAGTGAGCGGCGGCATCAGGGCCGGCTTGATCTTGGCCAGGATGATCACGTAGACGATGTAGAGGCCCGCCAGCATCAGGCCCGGGAAAAAGGCGCCGGCATAGAGCTTCACCACCGACACCCCGGCCGTGGCGCCGTAGACGATCAGCAGCACCGAGGGCGGGATCAGGATGCCCAGGCAACCGCCTGCCGTGATGGCGCCGGCCGAGACGCGGACGTCGTAGCCGCCGCGCAGCATCTGGGGCAGCGCCAGCAGGCCCATCAGGGTGACGACCGCGCCGACGATGCCGGTGGCCGTGGCGAACACGGCGCAGGTGACGAGCGTGGCCACCGCCAGCGACCCCGGCACGCGGGCCAGCGAGAGGTGCAGGCTCTTGAAGAGCTTCTCGATGAGGTTGGCCCGCTCGACCAGGTAGCCCATGAAGACGAACAGCGGGATGGAGATGAGCACGTCGTTGCCCATCACCGCGAAGGCGCGCTGGACCATCAGGTCCAGCGTCTGCTTCAGGGCACCGCCGCTGGTCTGCCCGCCCGAGTGGTAGGCGAAATAGGCGAACATCATGCCCATGCCCATCAGCGTGAACGCGGTGGGAAATCCCAGCATGATGGCCACGACGACCAGCGACAGCATCAGCAGGCCGTAGTGGCCGTTGGTCATGGTGCCGACGCTCAACACCATGCCGATGGCCGCGGCGACGATCAGCCCCATCAGGATGAAGCCGAACCAGAGTTCCTTGCGAATCGTCATGGCTTGCCGCCTTCCTGGATGACGAGGCGGTCGAGCGCCTCGATGTCCTCGTCCTTGACGTGGACCATCTGCTTGAGCTTGTCGACGTCGACCTCCTCGACGTCCTCGTCCCGGGAGGGCCACTCACCGTTGCGCAGGCAGAGGAGGCAGCGGACGATCTCCACCAGGCCCTGCAGCAGCAGGACCCCCCCGGCGATGGGGATAACGAACTTGAAGGGGTAGACCGGGATCGGGTCGGCGTTGAAGGTCTGCTCGCGGATCGCCAGCGACTCGTTGGCGTAGAACCAGCCTG
>CAISYQ010000291.1 GCA_903889735.1 uncultured Methylibium sp. | reverse complement strand
GGTGCGCGACGAGGTGGTGGGCCCGGCCGGCCCCACCACCGCCACGCGCATGGACAAGTTCACCGAGATGATGCTGGCGCAAACCGGGCTGATCGGCATGATCGGCAAGGCCGAGCGCGGCCCGGCCGGCATCGAGGCCATCCGCAAGCACCGCAGCGCCTACCTGATGGCGGTGGGCGGCGCGGCCTATCTGGTGGCCAAGGCCAACAAGGCGGCCAAAGTCGTGGGCTTCGAGGACCTCGGCATGGAGGCCATCTACGAGTTCGAGGTGACCGACATGCCGGTCACGGTGGCGGTCGATGCCAAAGGTGTTTCGGTCCACCAGACCGGTCCGGCCGAATGGCAGGCGAAGATCGGGAAGATCCCGGTCACGGTCGCCTAACCTTTCAGGCAGCCGCCATCACGCCGGCGGGCCTGGGGATCAGGCCACGACCTTCACACCCTTCCAGAAGGCGACACGGCCCTTGATCTGGGCGGCGGCCTCTTTCGGGTCGGCATAGGTCCAGACGGCGTCCGGGTTCAGGTCGCCATTGACCAGCAGCGAGTGGTAGCTGGCCTCGCCTTTCCAGGAACACATGGTCCGGTGGTTGCTGCCGACCACGTACTCCTGCTTGAGCGCTGCCGCGGGAAAGTAGTGGTTGCCCTCAACCACCACCGTGTCATCGCTCTCGGCGACCACGACGCCGTTCCATATGGCCTTCATCCTCATCTCCTTCAGTTGTGGGACCGGTGCGAGCGCCGGTCGGGCATTGATCCAGGCTTGATCAGAGCGTCAGCCAGTGCAGGCTGAACAGACCCTCGGGATCGCACCAGACCCGGCTGGGCCGCCAGCCCGCGCGGCCGGCCAGGCTGCGAAAACCGTCGACGGTGAACTTGTGTGAATTCTCGGTGTGCAGGGCCTCGCCCTCAGCGAATTCGAAGACCTGCCCGCACAGGCGCACCTGCTGGGCGCAGCGGCTGACCAGATGCATCTCGATGCGCTGCAGGCGGGGCTCGTAGAAGGCGTAGTGGGCAAACCGGTCGAGCTGGAAATCGGCCCCCAGCTCGCGGTTGGCGCGCGCCAGCATGTTGAGGTTGAAGGCGGCCGTGATGCCAGCGGCATCGTTGTAGGCCGCGTGAAGAACCGCGGGGTCCTTGACGAGGTCCACGCCGATCAGCAGCCCGGCGGGTGCACGCTCGGATCCACTTGGGACCGCATTACCCCCCGACAGCAGGCGGGCGGCATCGCGCAGAAAGACCAGGGCCTCCTCGGGCGTGAAATTACCGACCGAGGAGCCGGGGAAGAATCCCACCCGGCGTGCGGGCGACTGCCCCGCTGCGACCGGCGGCAGCTCCAAGCCCTGGGTGAAGTCGGCCGCCAGCGGCTGCACGTCAAGCCCCGGGTAGGCGGCCCGCAGGCGCGCCGCCGCGGCCTGGAGGTGGTCGGCGGAGATGTCGATGGGCACGAAGCGGCGCGGCCGGGCCAGCGCGTCGAGCAGCAGGCGGATCTTGTGGCTGGAGCCGGCGCCAAATTCGATGATCTCGGCATCCGGGCCGATGCAATCCGCCATCTCCTGCGCGTGACGCTGCAGCAGTGCCAACTCGGTGCGGGTGGGGTAGTACTCGGGCAGCTCGCAGATGCGATCGAACAACGCCGAGCCGACCTCGTCATAGAAGAACTTGGGCGCCAGACTGCGCGGGCGCCGGGCCAGGCCAGCGAGCAGTTCGCGGGCGAATTCGCTCTCCGCGCCCAGTTCCTGCAACGCCGCGGGTCGGGCCCGTGGGGGCTGGCCCGGGAGATGGTCTGGCAGGGCGTCGGCCACGGCGCGGCTCATCGGGCGTCCCTGGCCAAGCGCAGGCCGCTGAACTGCCAGCGCGCGCCCGGGGGGAAGAAATTGCGGTAGGTCGGCCTGGCGTGGCCGGGTGGCGTGGCGCAGCTCCCGCCGCGCAGGACCTGTTGACCGACCATGAACTTGCCGTTGTACTCGGCCACCGCACCCGCCATCGGCCGAAAGCCGGGGTAAGGGTCGTAGGCGGATCGGGTCCATTCCCAGACTTCGCCGGTGTCGTCGAGCCGGCGGGCCTGCGCGGCCGCTTCCCACTCGAATTCGGTCGGCAGGCGTGCACCGGCCCATTCGGCGTAGGCGCAAGCCTCAAAAAAACTCAGATGGCAGACCGGCTCAAGGGGATCCAGCGGTCGCGGGCCTTGCAGGGTGAACAGGTGGGGCCGGTCTTCCTCCAGACCGCCCCAATACATCGGCGCGCGCCAGCCCTGCGCCTGCACCGCCGCCCAGCCCTCACTGAGCCAGAGCGACGGCTGGCGGTAGCCGCCGTCGCGCATGAAATCAAGGTAATCGCCGCAATTCACGGGGCGGCTGGCGATCTGGTGAGGGGTCAGGAGGGCTTGGTGGCGCGGCGTCTCGTGGTCGACGGCGAACCCTTCGGCGGGGTCGGCGCCGACGCGGACCATGTCCCCAGAGCAATCGAGCCACCGCAGCGGCATCCCACCGACAGGGGATGGGTGGCAACGCCAGGTGGGCGTCAGGTCGGATTCCCGACAGTCCGCCTGCAAGTCACTCGGCGCGGCGCCGACCTCAAAAGGCATCGGCCACGCGGCCGGCTGCAGAGGATTGAGCGAGAGCAAATGCTTGAGATCCGTCAGCATCAGCTCCTGGTGCTGCTGCTCATGGTGCAGGCCGAGCGTCAGCAAGGGCGCGACCGCCGCCCACCCGGCTGCGTCCACGCGGTCGATCAGTTCGCACACCGCCTCGTCCACATGCGCCCGGTAGCGGACGATCTCCGCGCGCGACGGCCGGGTCAGCAGGCCCCGCTGGGCGCGGGGGTGACGGCCGCCAAGCGATTCGTAATACGAATTGAAAAGGAAGCCGTAGCGCTCATCGAAGGGTCGATAGGCTGCGTGATGGGGCTGCACCACCACGGCCTCAAAGAACCAAGTGGTGTGGGCCAGATGCCATTTGATCGGGCTGGCGTCGGGCATGGACTGGACGCATTGGTCCTCTTCAGAGAGACCTGCGGTCAAGGCCAGTGAGCGAGTCCGTACGGCCTCGAATTGCTCCAGCAGCCCGCGCTGAGCAGTCTCAACGGCCCCACCGGTCAGCCTGGGTCCATGGGGGCCCGTGGAATTGATCCCGCTCTCGCTCCTCGCGTTCAATGAGTCTCCCGCCCTTGGTGTTCGAGCGCGGATTCTGACCGCTGGCGAGTGGCCCTGCCTCAGAGCCTAGAGACCGTGACCTGGTAGGCCTTCTCGGCCTGCGCCGTGGCCGTGGCGAGCAGGGCTTCCATCTGGGCCTTGCGAGACTCGGCGAAGGCAGTGTCCTTGATCATCGGCACATTGATGTAGACGTTCAAGGCCGCGCTGCGCAGGGCCGCCTGGGCCGCGAGGGCACCGACCCCGGCATCGCTGATCACGTTGCGGTTGCCCTTCTCGGCCACGCGCAGAGTCAGCTCGATCACCTCGGCGCAGGCTCGCGCGCAGGCCAGAGGCGCCTCGGTCGCGGCCTTCAAGCCGGCCTGGATCGCCAGGCTGCGGGCCGCCTTGTCCTCATCGGTCTCCTTGGGCAGGCCGTAAGCGGCCATGAGCTGGTCGAAGGCCTGCACATCCTCGGCCACCATGCCCGCCAGACGCCCGCGCAGCGCCTCGGCATCCAGCAGGACGGCCTGCATATCGGCCTCAACCTCGGCATAGGCCTTCTTGCCGATGGTGAGGTTGCAGACCATGCTGACCAGGGCTGCGCCCATTGCGCCCATCACGGCCGCAGCACTGCCGCCACCGGGCGTGGCCTGGCTGCTGGCGAGCTCATCGAGGAAGGTGGTGACGGGTTGCTTGACGATCATTGGGGGTCCTTGGCAGTTCGGTGCTGGGGCTTCAGGCCATGGCTTTGGCGCGGGCGTAGATCTCCTCGGCGTCGAGCACCTGGTCGGCCGCCTCGAAGAGCTGCGCGATGCAGGCGCGGTGCACCGCCAGCTTGAGCGAGCCGAAACCGATTGCGCCCCAGCAGGCCCGGCCTTCACGGTCCGCCCCACGGTCCATCATGTCAACGCCCTCGATGCCAAGTGGCGGCGTTGCGTTGGCGTCGGCCATGTACTGGATCGTGGAATTGGCCTTCCAGTCGGACTCGCGCAGCAGCAGCGCGCTGGCCGCACCGGTCGCAAAGACCACATGGGCACCCTCGCAGGCCCGGGCGCGGTCATCGAGCTCGGGGGCGGCGATGGGCTCCACCTCGATGCCGAAGCTGGCCTGGATGTGGTCGCAGGCCTTGCGGGCGTTCTCGATCGTGCGCGAGGTGATGGCCACGGAGGCGCCCTCGCGAGACAGCATCACGGCGGCGCGTTGCCCGACCGGGCCGGTGCCGGCCAGGATCACGGCGCGCTTGCCCGCCAGCGACCCCCCGGCGCTCTTGACCAGGCAGGCCACACCCGCCGCGGCGGTGGTGTTGGCGCCGTTGCTGTCGAGCATGACCGAGACACGGAAATTGGAGAAGAACTTCTTCTTCACCGCCTTGAGCAGCTGCTCACCGGCGGCCATGTTGCTGCCGCCCACGAAGATCGCGGTGAACTTCTTCTCCTTCGGTGCCCGCGTGAAGATGGCGCCATCGACGATCGCCCCCACGTTCGCAGGGCTGATGCCGCCCAGCGCGGTCACATGGTCAGCGCCGCCGTCATAGGCCACCACGGTGTCGAAGGTCGCGGGAATGGGGTCGGTGTCGATCTGGAACAGGAGCTTCTTCATGGGATCTCTTCTTGGATTTCTTGTGAGACGGGTGGAGCGGATCAGGTCACCAGATGCTGGGGCGTGCCCTTGAGGAAAAGCTCGACGTTGTCGATCAGCTGGTCGGCCAGGAACTGCATCGCGCCATCCGAGGCCCAGGCCACATGGGGCGTGAGGATGAAATTGGGCATGCGCAGATCGAGCAGCGGATTGCCTTCCTTGGGTGGCTCCTTGGTCAGCACGTCGAAGCCCGCCCCCGCGATGAGGCCCTCCTTCAGCGCCGTGACCAGCGCCAGCTCATCGACCAGGCCGCCGCGCGCAGTGTTGATCAAGATCGCGCTGCGCTTCATCTTGCGGAACTGCTCGAGGCCGAACAGGTTGCGACTGTCGGGTGTGAGCGGGCAGTGCAGCGAGATGACATCTGACTCGGCCAGCACCTGCTCCATCGGCGTGAACTCGACGTCCGGCATCTTGGGCGGCGCGTGGTCGGCGAACAGCACCCGCATGCCGAAAGCACGGGCGATGGCCGCCGTGCCCTGGCCGAGCACGCCCTCGCCGAAGATGCCCATGGTGCTGCCGTGCAGGTCGCGGATCGGGTGGTCGAAGAAGCAGAACTGGTCCACCTCCTGCCAACGACCCCGCTCCACATCGGCGCGGTACTCGAGCAGGCTGCGGCGCAGCGCCAGGATCAGCGAGAACGCATGCTCAGGCACCGTGTGCACGGCATAGTTTCGGATGTTGGCGACTGCGATCCCCCGCTCGCGGCAGGCCGGCACGTCGATCACGTCATAGCCGGTGGCCGCGACCGCAATCATCTTCAGCTTGGGCAGCTGGGCCAGCACGTCACCGCGCAGTGGTGCCTTGTTGGTCAAGACGATGGTCGCATCGCGCAGGCGCTCGACAGTCTGGGCAGGCGAGGTGGTGGCGTACTCCTCCCAGGTGTGCTCGAGAGCCGGGCGGCGCACCTGGGCCTGCAGCGTGGAGCGGTCGAGAAACACGATGTGTTCGGACATGCTGGTTTTTCCGCGTTCAGTTCGGAGGTCGGAATGAGAGGGTCGAGGCTCGGGTCGCGGACCGCTCAACTCAGGCGGCAGGACGGTTGTGGCGCCACCAATGGGAGGCGGCCGCCACGCCGCTGCCCGGCTTGACATCAATGCCATTGTCCAACAGGGACATCTCGGCTCCGGCGATCGCCCCCATCAGGCTCAACTCATTCAGGTCGCCCAGGTGGCCGATGCGGAACACCTTGCCCGCGACCTTGGACAGCCCCGCGCCCAGCGACAGGTTGTAGCGCGCATAGGCGTTGGCGATCACCTTGGCCGCGTCGAAGCCCTCGGGCACGAGGATGGCGCTGACCGTGTTGGAGTACCACTTTGGGTCCTTGGCACAGAGCCTCAGGCCCCAGCCCTCCAGCACCGCGGCGCGCACGCCGCTGGCGAGGTAGGTGTGGCGGGCGAAGATGTTCTCCAGGCCTTCCTCGGCGATCATGGCCAGCGCCTCGCGCAGGCCGTGGAGCAACGGGATCGAGGGCGTGTAGGGGAAATAGCCGGTGGCGTTGGCCCGGGCCATGTCGGCGATGTCGAAGTAGCAGCGGCGCGAGGTCGCACCGGCCATCGCCTTCAGTGCCTTGGGGCTCATGCCGAGCAGGCCCAGGCCGGCCGGCAGCATGAAG
>CAISYQ010000290.1 GCA_903889735.1 uncultured Methylibium sp. | reverse complement strand
CGGCCCGGCCGCGTTGGTGGTCACCGACGGCAAGCAGATCGGCGCCACCCTGGACCGCAACGGTCTGCGCCCGGCGCGCTACATCGTCACCGACGACGACCTGGTGGTGATGGCCTCGGAATCCGGCGTGCTGCCCATCCCCGAGAACCGCATCCTCAAGAAGTGGCGCCTGCAGCCCGGCAAGATGTTCCTGATCGACCTGGAGCAGGGCCGCATCATCGATGACGAGGAGCTCAAGACCACCTACGCCTCGGCCAAGCCCTACCGGCAGTGGATCGAGAACGTGCGCATCAAGCTCGAGAAGATCGAGGCCACGGCCCTGGCCCCCGCCTTCACCGAGGCCCTGCTCGACCGCCAGCAGGCCTTCGGCTACACCCAGGAGGACCTGAAGTTCCTGCTCAGCCCCATGGCGCAGGCCGGCGAGGAGGCCACCGGCTCGATGGGCAACGACTCGCCGCTGGCGGTGCTGTCGGACAAGAACAAGCCGCTCTACAACTACTTCAAGCAGCTGTTCGCCCAGGTCACCAACCCGCCGATCGACCCGATCCGCGAAGCGATCGTGATGTCGCTCAACAGCTTCATCGGGCCCAAGCCCAATCTGCTGGACATCAACGCGGTCAACCCGCCGATGCGGTTGGAGGTCACCCAGCCGGTGCTGGACTTCGCCGACATGGCGCGCCTGCGCGCGGTCGAGAAGCCCACCGGCGGCAAGTTCAAGCCCTACGAGCTGCACATCGTCTACCCGCTGGCCTGGGGCCGCGAGGGCGTGGAGGCCAAGCTCGCCTCGCTGTGCGCCGAGGCGGTGGACGCGCTGCAGGGAGGTCACAACATCCTCATCATCACCGACCGCCGCATGGACCGCGAGCAGGTGGCCATCCCGGCCGCCCTGGCGCTCTCGGCCATCCACCAGCACCTGGTGCGCGAGGGCCTGCGCACCACGGCCGGCCTGGTGGTGGAGACGGCCTCCGCCCGCGAGGTGCACCACTTCGCAGTGCTGGCGGGTTATGGCGCCGAGGCCGTGCACCCCTACCTGGCCATGGAAACGCTGGCCGCGATGCACAAGGACCTGCCCGGCGACCTGAGTGCCGAGAAGGCGATCTATAACTACGTGAAGGCCATCGGCAAGGGGCTGTCGAAGATCATGTCCAAGATGGGCGTGTCGACCTACATGTCCTACTGCGGCGCCCAGCTCTTCGAGGCCATCGGCCTGGAGCGGGCCATGGTCGACCAGTACTTCCGCGGCACCGCCTCGCAGGTGGGCGGCATCGGCGTGTTCGAGGTCGCCGAGGAGGCCATCCGCATGCACCGCGCCGCCTTTGGCGAGGACCCGGTCCTGGCCACCATGCTCGACGCCGGCGGCGAGTACGCCTGGCGCGCGCGCGGCGAGGAGCACATGTGGACGCCGGACGCCATCGCCAAGCTGCAGCACAGCACGCGGGCGGGCAAGTTCGACACCTACAAGGAATACGCCCAGATCATCAACGACCAGAGCCGCCGCCACATGACGCTGCGCGG
>CAISYQ010000289.1 GCA_903889735.1 uncultured Methylibium sp. | reverse complement strand
CTGAGCGCCCGCCGCCCACCCGCCCGTCCCAGTCACCCGACAAGCCCCCGATGTCCCCGCAGGAGACACACCGTGCAAGGCGACATCACGACCTCCGACATCCAGCCGATCCGCCAGACCTTCTCGCATGTGGCGCGGCGCATCGGCGCCGGCAAGCCGGCATCGCGCTACCAGGAAGCCACCCTGGACATGCAGCCGACCACCAACTGGCACTACCGTCCCCTGTGGGAGCCCGAGCGCCACATCTACGACACGCGCCGCACGAACATCGTGATGGCCGACTGGTACAGCTTCAAGGACCCGCGCCAGTTCTATTACGGCATCTACACCATGACCCGCGCCCGCCAGCAGGAGGGCGTTGACAAGCAGTTCGAGTTCGCCGAGAAGCGCGGCCTGCTGAGCGGACTGCCAGACGAGCTCCGCGACTCGCTGGCCCAGGTGCTGGTGCCGCTGCGCCACTACGAGTGGGGCAGCAACATGAACAACACCTACTGCTGTGCCTACGGCTACGGCGCGGCTGTCACCCAGGCCTGCAACTTCGCCGCCATGGATCGGCTCGGCATTGCGCAGTACCTCTCGCGCATCGGACTGCTGCTTGACGGCAACCAGGCCGGCGTGCTGGATGCCGGCAAGGAGGCCTGGATGTCGCATCCGGCCTGGCAGGGCGTGCGGCGCGTGATGGAGAACCTGTTCGTCACCAAGGACTGGTTCGAGCTCTTCGTGGTCCAGAACCTCGTGTTCGACGGCCTGCTCTATCCCCTGATCTATCGCCACTATGTGGATGCCGTCAGCCCGCGCACCGGCAACTCGCTGGCGATGCTGACCGAGTTCATGGGCGACTGGTATGCCGAGACCACCCGTTGGGTCGACGCGACCGTCAAGACTGCCTTCGACGAGTCGCCGGCCAACGCCGAGCGCCTGGGTCAGTGGGTACAGGCCTGGCGTGACGAGGTGCAGCGCGCGCTCGAGCCGCTGGCCGTGCTCGCTCTCGGTGAGGGTGCCGCCGCCGCGACCGCCGCCGTGCGCGCCGAGTTCGACACCCGGCTGGGCCGCATCGGCTTCAAGGCCTGAGCGGATCCGCCCCACGCCCATCTTCCCGAGAGCCACGCCATGAGCATCGCCACACCCGAAACCCCCGCGGCGGCCCCGGCCGCCTCGCGCGCCCCGGTCTTCATCTCCTTCCAGACCAACGACCTCTCGCGAACGATCGTCGAGGCCATCCTGGCCGACAACCCCGAGGCCAAGGCCGTCGATTACCCGGCGATGGTCAAGGTTGACGCCCCCGGGCGCCTGGTGATCCGGCGTGAGTCGGTTGAGGAGCGTCTTGGCCGCCGCTGGGACGTGCAGGAGTTGCACCTCAGCCTGATCTCGCTGTCCGGCAGCATCGACGAGACCGACGACGAGTTCATCCTGCAGTGGGGCGCGCGCGGCTGAGCAGCCGGCTGACCCCGATCTTCATTTTTTCCACGTTTCCAGTGTCCACCCGCAGTCAGGAGACCCTCATGAGCCAGAACACCACCGCACCCAAGTCCACCAAGAAGCTGGGCATCAAGGACCGCTACGCGTTGATGACGCGGGGCCTGGGCTGGGAGACCAGCTACCAGTCGATGGACGACGTCTTTCCCTTCGACCAGTTCGAAGGCATCAAGATTCACGACTGGGACAAGTGGGAAGACCCCTTCCGCCTGACGATGGAGGCTTACTGGAAGTTCCAGGGCGAGAAGGAGAAGAAGCTCTACGCGATCATCGACGCCTTCCAGCAGAACCAGGGCCAGTTCAACATCAGCGACCCGCGCTACTTGAACACGCTCAAGCTCTTCCTGACCGGTGTCTCGCCGCTGGAGTACGCAGCCCACCGCGGTTATGCGATGTGCGGGCGCGCCTTCCGTGGCGTCGGTGCGCGGGTGGCTTCGCAGATGCAGTCGATCGATGAGCTGCGCCACGCGCAGACGCAGATCCATACCATCAGCCACTTCAACAAGTACTTCGACGGGCTGCACGATCCGCAGCACATGCACGACCGCATCTGGTACCTATCGGTGCCGAAGTCCTACTTCGAGGATGCGATGACGGCGGGGCCGTTCGAGTTCGTGACGGCGATCTCGTTCTCGTTCGAGTATGTGCTGACCAACCTGCTGTTCATGCCCTTCATGAGCGGCGCGGCCTTCAACGGCGACATGGCCACGGTGACCTTCGGCTTCTCGGCGCAGTCCGACGAGTCGCGCCACATGACCCTGGGCCTGGAGGTGGTCAAGTTCATGCTCGAGCAGGATCCGGGCAACGTGCCGATCGTGCAGAAGTGGATCGACAAGTGGTTCTGGCGCGGCTACCGCCTGCTGACGCTGGTGGCGATGATGATGGACTACATGCTGCCCAAGCGCGTGATGAGCTGGGCCGAGGCCTGGGAGATGTACTTCGAGCAGAACGGTGGCGCGCTGTTCGAGGACCTGGCCCGCTATGGCATCCGCCTGCCCAAGTACCACGAGGTGGCCAGCAAGGAGAAGACCCGTCTCTCCCATGAGGCCTGGGCAACCTTCAACAACTACGGCCACGCCGCTGACTTCAACACCTGGGTGCCGCAGCCGGACGAGCTCGACTGGCTCAGCCAGAAGTACCCCGACACCTTCGACAAGCACTACCGTCCCCGCTTCGAGTGGCTGGCCGAGTACGAGAAGAAGAACGGCAAGATGTGGCGCAACGACACCCTGCCGCTGCTGTGCCAGACCTGCCAGGTGCCGGCCATCTTCACCGAGCCCGACGACCCGACACGGATCTGCCTGCGCGAGACCACCTACCACGGCATGAAGTACCACTTCTGCTCGGACGGCTGCAAGGACATCTTCGAGGATGAACCCGAGAAGTACGTCCAGGCCTGGCTGCCGGTGCACCAGATCTACCAGGGCAACTGCTTCCCTGAGGGCACCGACCCCACGGTGCCGGGCTTTAACCCGCTGGCCGCGGTGCTGGATTATTACCACATGGTGCCTGGCGCCGACAGCGGCGACTTCAACACCTCGCCCGACCGGCAGAACTGGGAGCGCTGGACCGGCGAGGACCTCACGCCCCCCGAGGTGAAGGCGGCTTGAGGCGGACGGCGCCCTCACCGCCGCCCCAGCGCGCGACCTGACCGTCGCGCTAGGGAGCAACCCGCCGCGCGCCCTCTGGCGCGCGGCCCCTACAGACTTTCGGAGACACGACATGGCAGTCGTCGCATTGAAGCCCGGCTACACCGGGCCCGTCCAGGACACCGAGGACAAGTTCCACGGCAACCGCCTGCTCTACATCTGCTGGGACGAGCATCTGCTGTTCTGCGCACCGATGGCGCTGCCGCTGCCGCCGACCATGCCCTTCGGCGCGCTGCTGTCCGAGGTGCTGCCGGGGCTCTATGGCAGCCACCCCGACTTCGCCCAGATCGACTGGGGCCAGGTGCAGTGGACCCATTCGGGCGAGCCCTTCCACCCCGATCCCGCCCTGTCGCTGAGCGACAACGGTCTGGTGCACAAGTCCGTGATCCGCTTTTACGCGCCCGGCCTGCGCGGCATCCAGGGCTCGTGCAGCTGAACGGTCGCGACGGAGTCCCCGCATGAGTTTCCAGATCACGATCGAGCCGCTCGGCCAAGGTGTCCCCGCCCGCGACGGGCAGACCGTCCTCGACGCCTGCCTGCGCGCTGGCGTCTGGCTGCCCCATGCCTGCGGCCATGGCGTGTGCGGCACCTGCAAGGTGCAGGTGCTGGAGGGTGAGTTCGATCATGGCGATGCGTCCAACTTCGCCCTGATGGACTTCGAGCGCGACGAGGGCAAGATCCTTGCCTGCTGCGCGATGGCCCAGACCGACCTGGTGATCGAGGCCGACATCGACGAGGACCCGGACGCGCAGTTCCTGGCGCTCGAGGACTTCGAGGGCGAACTGGTCGAGGCCCGCAGCCTCACACCCACCATCCGCGGGCTGTGGCTCAAGACCGACCGGCCGGTCCCCTTCCAGGCTGGTCAGTACCTGATGCTCAAGGTGCCGGGCACCGAGGGCGAGCGGGCCTTCTCGATCGCCAGCGCCCCCGGCGCCGACCTGCTCGAGCTGCACATCCGCCGCGTGCCCGAGGGCCGTGCCACGGGCTGGCTGCACGACAGCCTGCAGGTCGGGCAGCGCCTGCACTTCACGGCGCCCAACGGCCGCTTCTTCGTGCGCAAGTCGGCCGCGCTGCCGATGATTTTCGTGGCCGGCGGCTCAGGGCTGTCGAGCCCGAAGTCGATGATCCTCGACCTGCTGGCCGAAGGCTGCACCCTGCCCATCACCCTGGTGCAGGGCGCCCGCAACGTCGAGGAGCTCTATTTCCGCGAGCTCTTCGAGCAGCTCGCCGAGCAGCACCCCAACTTCAGCTATGTGCCCGCGCTGTCGGACCTGCCGGACGGCGCCGACTGGCCCGGCGCGCGCGGTTATGCCCACGACGCGCTGAAAGCGCATTTCGCGGGCGACTTCCGCGGCCACAAGGCCTATCTGTGCGGCCCGCCGCCGATGATCGAGGCCAGCATCAAGACCCTGATGCAGGGCCGCCTGTTCGAGCGCGACATCTACGCCGAGAAGTTCTTCACGGCCGCCGATGCGGCAGGTTCGGCGCCGCGCAGTCCCTTGTTCCGGGCGCTGTGATGCAACTGGAAGGGGATGCCGGGACCAACGCGTCGATGGGCGTGAACCACGACCACGACCGCAGCCCAGGCCGTATCCAGGAGAGCGTCTCCCAGGCCGGCTTCTCGGTGGCCATCGGCAACACGCAGGAGCGCTACCGCTGTGCCGCATCGTCCACCCTGCTGGCGGGCATGGAGGCGCTGGCGCGGCGCGGCATCCCCGTCGGTTGCCGGGGAGGCGGTTGCGGGGTGTGCAAGGTGCTGATCGAGTCCGGCACGGTGCGCACCGAGAAGATGAGCCGCAGCCATGTCAGCATCCAGGAGCAGGCCGAGGGCTATGTGCTGGCCTGCCGCGCCTACCCGCAGAGCGACGTGAGCTTGAAGGCGGTCGACAAGCTGGCCCGCTGCATCGAGCGCAGCCAGGCGCGCTCACCCTTCCTGGAAGCGGCACTCGCCACGGCCGCGCGCTCGCGCGCCGCCTGACCGTGACCCTTGATGCAATTGAAGACGCAGCCTGACTTGCGGCCCGTCACCTGACCTGTCACGCCGCCCACAAACCCATGTGCCGCCCCCGCCGCCATCACACCTTCATGCCTGCCGGCGGCCGCGCGCCCCGTGCATACCTCGCGGGTATGGGCAGAGGGTGGTGTTGGTATTGGACAGACCCTGCTATAGATTCCTAGACTCACCAGCGCCGCCATCCGAAGCGGCAAGAAGCGGCACACACACCGAACTTCCGTCAGAACTGACCCACCCCAAGAGGAGACTTGATCATGGCTATCACCGGTGTAATGCGCCCCGGCCACGTGCAGCTGCGCGTGCTCGACCTGAAGGCATCCATCCATCACTACGGCGAGGTGCTGGGCCTGTGGGAAACCGGCCGCGACCCCCAGGGCCGCGCCTATTTCAAGGCCTGGGACGAACACGACCACCACAGCGTCGTGCTGCGCGAGGCCGACGAGGCGGGCATGGACTTCATGGCGTTTCGCGTCGACTCCCCCGCCACCCTGAAGAAGCTGGCCGCTGACGTCACCGCCAGCGGCCTGGCCACCGACATGCAGTGGATAGCCGCCGGCGAAATGCTCCGCACCGGCGAGCGCTTTCGCTTCACCGTCCCGACCGGCCATTCGATCGAGCTCTACGCCGAGAAGGAGCAGGTTGGCAACGGCATGCCGCTGATCAACCCCGAGATCTACCCGGACGGGCTCAAGGGCATGTCGCCGACCCGCTTCGACCACTGCCTGCTTTACGGCGATGATGTCGATGGCTCGGTCAAGCTCTTCATCGACGTGCTGGGCTTTCGCCTCGCGGAGCAGGTGGTCGCGGGCCCAGACAAGCTGCAGGTCGCGGCCTTCCTGACCTGCTCGAACAAGCCGCATGACATCGCCTTCATCCGCCACCCGGAGAAGAACAAGTTCCACCATGTGTCCTTCATCCTGGACAACTGGGGCGAGGTGCTCAAGGCCGCCGACATCATCTCGAGGAAGCGCGTCTCTCTCGACATCGGCCCGACGCGCCATGGCATCACCCGCGGCGAGACCATCTATTTCTTCGACCCGAGCGGCAACCGCAACGAGGTGTTCTCGGGCGGCTACATCTCCTACCCCGACCGACCCACGCTGACCTGGACCGACGACGAGCTGGGCCGGGCGATCTTCTATCACGACCGCAAGCTCAATGAAGCCTTCCTCAGCGTGGTGACCTGAGGCGGTCCGACCCGTCAAGGCCTGTGTGGCAACGCAGGCCGTCTTCGGTCAGGCAGCAGCCAACCACCCGGCGCAGTGGCCGGGTGGTTGACCGTCGCCGTTTCTCATCGATGCCCCCGCAACCCCCTGACACCGGCCCTGACCCATGGAACCCTCCCTCATCCAGCTGCTCGGCGACGAGCTCTACACCGCGCTGCGCGAGCGTGCGCCCGTGGACCCGCTGACCAGCCGCCACGCCGGGCTCACGATCGAGCAGGCCTATGGCATCCAGCAACGCATGATCGAGCGTCGTCTGCAGGACGGCGAGCGCATCGTCGGCAAGAAGATCGGCGTCACCTCGCGCGCGGTGATGAACATGCTGGGCGTCTACCAGCCCGACTTCGGCTACATGCTCGACAGCATGATCGTCAGCGAGGGCGATTCGATCCCGATGTCCACCCTGATCCAGCCCAAGGCCGAGGGCGAGATCGCCTTCATCCTCAAGCGCGACCTGATGGGGCCGGGCATCGGCAACGCCGACGTGCTGGCCGCCACCGAGTGCGTGATGCCCTGCTTCGAGATCGTCGACTCGCGCATCCGCGACTGGAAGATCAAGATCCAGGACACCGTGGCCGACAACGCCTCCTGCGGCGTGTTCGTGCTCGGTGACCGCGCGGTCGACCCCAAGCGGATCGACCTCAACACCTGCGGCATGGTGCTCGAGAAGAACGGGGAGGTCGTCGCGACCGGCGCGGGCGCCGCGGCGCTGGGCTCCCCGGTCAATGCCGTGGCCTGGCTCGCCAACACCCTGGGCCGCCTGGGCATCGGCCTGAAAGCCGGCGAGGTGGTGCTTTCCGGCGCGCTGGCAGCCATGGTGCCGGCCAAGGCGGGTGACAACTTCCGCGTCTCGATCGGCGGCCTGGGCGGCTGCTCGGTGCGCTTTCACTGACAGGACGGTGCGGCAGCGCTGCGGGCACGCGCTTGCAGCCCGTTCACTGGCGCCAGCCAGGCGCGTGCCCAAGGTGCCGCTGGCCGCGACCGCCCCACAGAATCATTTCCAGAGAACCCCCATGAAGAAGATCAAGTGCGCCCTCATCGGGCCCGGCAACATCGGCACCGATCTGCTCGCCAAGCTGCAGCGCAGCCCGGTGCTGGAGCCCGTGTGGATGGTCGGCATCGATCCGGCCTCGGACGGCCTCAGGCGCGCCCGCGAGATGGGCATCAAGACCACCGCCGAGGGCGTGGACGGCCTGCTGCCGCATGTGCGTGCCGACGGCGTGCAGATCGCTTTTGATGCCACCAGCGCCTATGTGCATGCCGAGAACTCGCGCAAGCTCAACGAGCTCGGCGTGATGATGATCGACCTCACGCCCGCGGCCATCGGCCCCTTCTGCGTGCCGCCGGTCAACCTCCAGCAGCACCTGGGCCGTGGCGAGATGAACGTGAACATGGTCACCTGCGGCGGCCAAGCCACCATCCCCATGGTGGCGGCGGTGTCGCGCGTGCAGCCGGTGGCCTATGGCGAGATCGTCGCCACCGTCTCGAGCCGCTCGGTCGGCCCCGGCACCCGCAAGAACATCGACGAATTCACCCGCACCACGGCCGGCGCGGTCGAGAAGGTCGGCGGCGCCAAGAAGGGCAAGGCCATCATCGTGATCAACCCGGCCGAGCCGCCGCTGATCATGCGCGACACGGTCCACTGTCTGACCGAGACCGAGCCTGACCAGGCCGCCATCACCGCGTCCATCCACGCGATGATCAAGGAAGTGCAGAAGTACGTGCCGGGCTACAGGCTGGTCAACGGCCCGGTGTTCGACGGCAAGCGTGTCTCCGTCTTCATGGAGGTCGAGGGCCTGGGCGACTACCTGCCCAAATACGCCGGCAACCTCGACATCATGACCGCCGCCGCGGCGCGCACCGCCGAGATGTTCGCCGAGGAGATGCTCGCGGGTCGGCTCATCCTCGAGGCCGTGGCCGCCTGATCCTGCTCGGATCGAGCCTGAACCGGCGCCGATCCAAGCCCTGAACCCAGCCACGACCGAAGCCCCGAACGAACGCGGCGCCAGAGCGCCCACCCTTTCCAGGAGACCCCCCATGAGCCTCAAGGGCCGAAAGATCACCCTCCATGACATGACGCTGCGTGACGGCATGCACCCCAAGCGCCACCAGATGACGCTCGAGCAGATGAAGAGCATTGCCTGCGGCCTGGACGCCGCCGGCGTGCCGCTGATCGAGGTCACCCATGGCGACGGCCTGGGCGGCAGCTCGGTCAACTATGGCTTCCCGGCGCACAGCGACGAGGAGTACCTCGGCGCCGTGATCCCGTTGATGAAGCAGGCCAAGGTCTCGGCGCTGCTGCTGCCGGGCATCGGCACCGTCGACCACCTGCTGATGGCCCGCGACCTGGGCGTGCACACCGTGCGCGTGGCCACCCACTGCACCGAGGCCGACGTCTCCGAGCACCATATCAGCAAGGCCCGCGAGCTCGGCATGGACACCGTCGGCTTCCTGATGATGGCCCACATGGCCAGCCCCGAGAAGCTGGTGAGCCAGGCCCTGCTGATGCAGGGCTATGGTGCCAACTGCATCTACGTCACCGACTCGGCCGGCTACATGCTGCCCGACGATGTGCGTCCGCGCCTGCAGGCGGTGCGCGACGCGCTCAAGCCCGAGACCGAACTGGGCTTCCACGGCCATCACAACATGGCCATGGGCATCGCCAACTCGCTGGCCGCCATCGAGTCCGGGGCCAACCGCATCGACGCCGCCGCCGCGGGCCTGGGCGCCGGGGCCGGCAACACGCCGATGGAGGTGTTCGTGGCGGTCTGCGACCGCATGGGCATCGAGACCGGCGTGGACGTCTTCAAGATCCAGGATGTGGCCGAGGACCTGGTCGTGCCCATCATGGACCATGTGATCCGCATCGACCGCGACTCGCTGACGCTCGGCTACGCCGGTGTCTATTCCAGCTTCCTGCTGTTCGCCAAGCGGGCCGGCGCCAAGTACGGCGTGCCGGCGCGCGACATCCTGGTCGAGCTGGGCCGCCGCGGCATGGTCGGCGGGCAGGAGGACATGATCGAGGACACCGCCATCACCATGGCGCGCGAACGCGCCGCCGCCCTTCAGAAAGCCGCCGCATGAAACTCGATCCCACCACCATCGCCGCGCTGGCGAACCGCCTTGAGCGCTGCCAGATCGAGGCGCGCGACACCACCAAGATCACCGACGACCACCCGGAGATGGACTGGGACGACGCCTATGCGATCCAGGACGAGATCCTGCGCCTCAAGCTCGCGCGCGGCCTGCGCGTGGCCGGCCTCAAGGCGGGCCTGACCTCGTTCGCCAAGATGAAGCAGATGGGCGTGGACACGCCGGTGTTCGGTTTCATGACCGACGACTACGCGGTGCCGGACGGCGGCGAGTGCCGGATCGCGGAGCTGATCCACCCCAAGGTCGAGCCCGAGATCGCCTTCGTCACCAAGACGGCGCTGCGCGGCCCGGGCTGTCACATCGGCGCGGTGCTGGCCGCCACCGACTTCGTGCTGCCCGGCATCGAGGTGATCGACAGCCGCTACCGCGATTTCAAGTTCGACCTCAAGAGCGTGATCGCCGACAACACCTCGGCCTCGCGCTTTGTGGTGGGCGGCCGCGCACGGCCGGCCAGCGAGCTCGATCTGCGCACCATCGGCATCGTGCTCGAGAAGAACGGCGAGCCGGTGGCCTTCGGCGCCGGTGCGGCGGTGCTCGGTCACCCGGCGGCGGCGATCGCAGCGCTGGCCAACCACCTCGGCCGGCGCGGCCAGGAGATCCCGGCCGGCACGCTGATCCTGTCGGGTGGCATCACCGAGGCGGTGGCCGTGAAGGCCGGCGACTCGGTCACCCTCAAGGTGCAGGGACTGGGCTCGACCGGCCTGCGCTTCGTCTGAACCCGGCCAGGAGCATCCATGCCGTTCGCACAGATCCACCTTATCGAAGGCCGCACCGAGGAGCAAAAACGCGCCGTGATCGAAAAAGTCACCCAGGCGCTGGTCGAGGCGGTCGGTGCCCCGAGGGAGAACGTCCGCGTGCTGATCACCGACGTGCCCAAGGAGAACTGGGGCATCGCCGGGGTCTCGGCCAAGGACCGCGGGCGCTAGCGCGCAGCATTGCACCCTGGCGCGGAGCGCCTGGGCCGCCGGGACGGCGGATGGGCGCAGCCGGGTATGGCCAGCACCGCCGGAAGGTATTGGACCGGGACGACCGCCGATCCCTACACTGCCTGCGACGACGCCTCCTGCTCTTCACCGGGGCGGCGCATCCACACGGAGAACCGCTTGCAGACGATCCAGCATTTCATCGACGGCGAGTACCGGGCCAGCGCCAGCGGCCAGAGTTTCGAGAAGCGATCGCCGCTTGACAACCGCGTGATCGCGCAGGTCGCCGAGGGTGGCCGTGCCGAGGTCGATGCCGCCGTGGCGGCAGCCCGTGCCGCGCTGCGCGGCGACTGGGGGCGTATGGCGCTGGAGAAGCGCTGCGCGCTGCTGCACGCCGTGGCCGACGAGATCACCCGCCGCTTCGACGACTTCGTCGCCGCCGAGGAGGCCGACACCGGCCAGCCCCACCATGTGATCGCGCACGCCTTCGTGCCGCGCGGCGCGGCCAATTTCAAGGTCTTCGCCGACGTGGTGAAGAACGTGCCGACCGAGTCCTTCCGCATGGACACGCCGGACGGCCGCGGCGCGCTGAACTACGCCATCCGCAAGCCCAAGGGCGTGGTTGGCGTCATCAGCCCCTGGAACGCACCCTTCCTGCTGATGACCTGGAAGGTCGGCCCGGCGCTGGCCTGCGGCAACGCGGTGGTGGTCAAGCCGTCCGAAGAGACGCCGATGACCGCCGCCCTGCTGGGCGAGGTGATGAACGCGGTGGGCATCCCCAAGGGCGTCTACAACGTCGTGCACGGCTTCGGACCCGACGCGCCGGGCGCCTTCATCACCCAGCATGAGGATGTCGACGCCATCACCTTCACCGGCGAGACCCGCACCGGGGCGGCCATCATGAAGGCGGCGGCCGACGGCATCCGTGATGTGTCCTTCGAGCTCGGCGGCAAGAACGCCGGGATCGTGTTTGCCGACTGCGACATGGACGCGGCGCTGGAGGGCATCTTCCGGTCCACCTTCATGAACACCGGCCAGGTCTGCCTGGGCACCGAGCGGCTCTATGTGGAGCGGCCGATCTTTGAGCGCTTCGTCGCCGCGCTCAAGGCCCGCTGCGAGGCGGTGAGCTACGGCCGCCCCAGCGCGCCGGGCGCCAACTACGGCCCGCTGATCAGCCAGGAGCACCGCCGCAAGGTGCTGTCCTATTACGACCAGGCCCTGGCCGAGGGCGCCACCCTGGTCACCGGCGGCGGCGTGCCGGCCATGCCCGGCGACCTGGCCGAGGGCGCCTGGGTCCAGCCGACCATCTGGACCGGCCTGCCCGAGACCGCCCGCGTGATCCAGGAGGAGATCTTCGGTCCCTGCTGCCACATCCGCCCCTTCGACACCGAGGACGAGGTGTTGCAGCTGGCCAACGCCAACCGCTACGGCCTGTCCACCACGATCTGGACCCAGGACCTGGCCCGCGCTCACCGCATGGCCGAGGGCGTGGAGGTCGGCATCACCTACATCAACAGCTGGTTCCTGCGCGACCTGCGCACCCCCTTCGGCGGCTCCAAGCAGTCGGGCATCGGCCGCGAGGGGGGTGTGCACTCGCTCGAGTTCTACACCGAGCTGCGCAATGTCTGCATCAAGCTCTGACCGGCCCACAACCCACCCCCACCTCATGGACGCACACAGCATCGAGCGCTACGGCGACGAACTCTTCGAGGCCTGGCGCAACCGCCAGGTGTTGGCCCCGCTGCTGGAGCGCGCGCCCGGCATCACCATGGCCGACGGCTACGCGATCCAGTCGCGCATGGTGGCCCGGCGGGTGGCGGCCGGCGAACGCATCATCGGCAAGAAGATCGGCGTGACCAGCAAGCCGGTGCAGGATTTCCTGGGGGTCTACGAGCCCGACTTCGGCCAGCTCACCTCCGGCATGGTCCGCACCGAGGCCGAAGGCATCGACCTCGGCCAGCTGATCCAACCCAAGGCCGAGGCCGAACTCGCCTTCGTGCTGAAGCACGACCTGCTGGGCCCGGACATCACCGCCACCGACGTGATCCGCGCCACCGCCTACGTGACGCCCTGCTTCGAGATCGTCGACTCGCGCATCCGCGACTGGAAGATCAAGATCCAGGACACCGTGTCCGACAACGCCTCCTGCGGCGTCTTCGTGCTGGGCGAGGCCCGCGGCGACCCGCGCGACCTCGACCTGTCCCTGGCCGGCATGGTGCTGCACAAGAACGGCGAGTTGCATTCCACCGGCGTGGGCGCCGCGGTGCAGGGCTCGCCGGTCAATGCGGTGGTGTGGCTGGCCAACACCCTCGGCCGCCTGGGCCTGCCCTTCCGCGCCGGCGAGGTGATCCTGTCGGGTTCGCAATCACCGCTGGTGCCGGTGACCGACGGCGACGAGCTGGTCTGCCACATCGGCGGCCTGGGCAGCTGCCGGGCCCGCTTCTTCGGCCAGAGCGCGGTCTGACCGGTCTGACGCAAAGGAGCCCACCCACCATGAACCTCACCCTCAGCCCGGCGGACATCGCCCTCCTCACCGACCGCATCGACGCCGCGCAGAAGAACGCGCAGGCCATCCCCAAGCTCACCGACGACTTCCCCGGCATGACCCTGGCCGACGGCTACGCGGTCCAGATGGAATTGCGCCGCCGCTGGCGTGCCGCGGGCCTGCGCCAGGTCGGCTGGAAGGCCGGCCTCACCTCCACGGCCAAGATGCTGCAGATGGGCGTGAGCGTGCCCTCCATCGGCTTCCTGATGGCCGCGATGGCACGGCCCGAGGGCTCGGCGGTGCGCACCGACGACCTCGTCCACCCGCGGGTCGAGTGCGAGATCGCCTTCGTCACCAAGGACCGCCTGGCCGGCGCCCACTGCACCCGCGAGGAGGTGCTGGCCGCCACCGATTTCGTGCTGCCTTCGCTGGAGATCATCGACTCGCGCTTCTCCGGCTTCAAGTTCGACCTGCAGAGCGTCGTGGCCGACAACGGCTCGGCGGCGCGCTACGTGACCGGCGGCCGCCCCCGCCGGGCGACCGACATCGACCTCGCCTCGCTGGGCGTGGTGATGGAAAAGAACGGCGAGCCGGTGACCCTGGCCGCCACGGCAGCGGTGATGGGCCACCCGGCCGATGCCGTCGCGCTGCTGGTGAAGGTGCTCGACGAGCTCGGCGAGGACCTGCCGGCCGGCAGCTTCGTGATGAGCGGCGCCATCTCCGAGGCCGTGGCCGTGAAGCCCGGCGACAACGTCATCGCGCGCTTCCAGGAGCTGGGCAGCGTGTCGGCCCGGTTCGTCTGAGCCCCCACCCCTTCGCGTCATCCTGACCCACGGAGCCCCCATGCCCATCATCCAGATGAACCTCCTCGTCGGCCGCACGGTCGAGCAAAAGCGCAGCGTGGTGGCTGCGGTCACCGAGGCGGTGGTCCGCACGCTCGGCGTCAAGCCCGAGCAGGTGCGCATCCTGATCAACGAACTGGCGGGCGAGCATTTCGCCGTCGGCGGCGAGACCGCCACCATGCGCGCGGCCGCCGCCAAGCCCGCCGCCCCCGTCAAGGAAACCCCATGAAGAAGATCAAGTGCGCCCTGATCGGCTCGGGCAACATCGGCACCGACCTGATCTACAAGATCCAGCGCAGCCAAGTGCTGGAGCCGGTGTGGATGGTCGGCATCGACGCCGCCTCCGAGGGCCTGGCCCGCGCCCGCGACATGGGCCTCAAAACCACCGCCGAGGGCGTGGACGGCCTGCTGCCCCATGTGCTGGAGGACGGCATCCAGATCGCCTTCGACGCCACCAGCGCCTATGTGCATGCCGAGAACTCGCGCAAGCTCAACGAGCTCGGCGTGATGATGATCGACCTCACGCCCGCGGCCATCGGCCCGCTGTGCGTGCCGCCGGTCAACCTGCGCGAGCAGG
>CAISYQ010000288.1 GCA_903889735.1 uncultured Methylibium sp. | reverse complement strand
GCGGCCACGTCAGCGGTCTGCAGGGCCTGCACCTGATCGGTGGTGAGGGCCACGATGCCTGCGGTGGTGACGGCCTGGACCTGTGCGGTGGTCAGGGCTACCACCTGATCGGTGGTGAGCGCGGCCACAGCGCTGGTGGTCAGCGCAGTGACCTGGTTGGTCTTGAGCGCGGCCACGTCGGCCGTCTGCAGGGCCTGCACCTGATCGGTGGTGAGGGCCACGATGCCGGCGGTGGTGACGGCCTGGATCTGTGCGGTGGTCAGGGCCTCGATGTCGGCCGTCTGGATGGCAGCGACCTGTGCGGTGGTCAGCGCCGCAATACCTGCCGTGGAGATGACAGAAATCTGGTCCGTTGTCAGCGCAACGATCTGGTCCGTGTTTAGCGACGCCACATCCGCCGTCGTCAGGGCTCGGACCTGGCTGGTGGTCAGAGACTGGATCTGCGCTGTGCTCAGCGCGCTAACGGTGGTTGCCATCTTGATTGCTCCCTTGGCCTAACAACAGTCTCTTCACACGCACAAGAGCGGGTTCGCTCCTCGGAGCGCCGCTCATCGAACCGCCCAAGCTCAGACGGAGACCCACTTCGTAGCCATGCGCCAGCGCGGCACTTGGTCCCACATTCGGTCTTTCGGCGGTTTCTCGTCAGTCTTTAGCGAAAGCATGGAAAACTTTCCGACCCGCCGCCATCGTCGTTTCTTAGCAACAATGGCTTTTCCATGAAGCTCCATCAGCATCGAAGGCAGTGGGAGAAGAATCTTCTGTGCCACTTTTTCTGACGGCTCTTGGCTCTTTTGAAGAGCTTAACTGAGCGCATCACGCACAGATCGGGTGAAGAAGCACCCTGCTTGGCCGTCATTCTCAAATTCACGAGAGTCGGTCAAAAGTCACGGTCGGGCGCGTCTGATGCCCTCGTCTGGCGCGCCTCGGCCCAATCCCTGGCCCGCCTTTCGCCCTCCGCGCGCTGGCCTGTCGTGATGAGGCCGGCCGAGCGCTGGCGGTTCTGGGACGCGGCGTGATCGCCCGCCAGCGAGGCGATGGCGAACCATTTATGGGCCTCGATCGGGTCGATGGCGACGCCGTCTCCGGTGGCGTAGAGGATGCCGAGGCGGGTCTGGGCCGCGGTCAGGCCTTGCGCAGCGGCGCGGTGGAGGTAGTGGAATGAGCGGGCGGTGTCCTTGCCCGGCCCGGGGTCGTTCCAAAGCGCCATGGCCAGGTTGTACTGGGATTCCATGTCGCCTTTCTCGGCCGCACGCGTCCACCAGGCCCGGGCCTTTTCTGGTTGCTCCATGCGGACGAACCAACGGGCCAGGGTGGCCTGGGCTGGCAGGAAGTCCTGCTCCGCCGCCTTCTGGCACCACACAAAAGCCTGCTTCAGGTCCCGCTTGAAGCCGGGCCCACCGTCACCACAAAGGCTGCCCAATTGCCACTGGGCCTTGGCCTCGCCCTGTTCGGCTGCTTGGCGCAACCAGGCCGCGGCCAAGGGAATGTCGACGACCGCACCGCGCCCCGAGAGATGGCAGGCCCCCACCGCACTCTGGGCGGGTGCGTAGCCCTGCTCGGCGGCCAGCAGATACCACCGGAACGCCTGGGAGGGGTCGTCGCCCGGGGATTGCGGTCGGTCCCATTGCTGGCCGTGGCGGAATTGGGCCTGCGGTTCGCCCTGCTCGGCCGCACGCCGAAGGCATTCGGCCGCCAGGCGGTTGGTTGGGCCGCTGAACAGGTCGGCCAGGATGGTCAGCGCCTGGGGGTGGCCGTTCTCCGCCGCACGCAGGGTCCAGGCCGTGCCCTGCACCGGGTCGGCCAGCGCCAGGTGGCCCGCCGAGAGGATCTGGCCGAGTGCGAATTGGGATTCGGGCAGCCCCTGTTCGGCGGCGCGCTGGTGCCAGACCACGGCCTGCGGATCAGCCTCGAGTTCCAGCAGGCGGGCAAGCGCCGATTGGGCGCGACCGTCATCCTGCTGCGCGGCCAGCCCGTACCAGGCGCGCGCCCGGAGCGCATCGGGCGCCACGCCCAGGCCTTCCTCGTACATCAGGCCCAGGTGGTAGCGCGCGTCGGCATCGCCCGGATCCGCCAGCTGGTCCCAGCGGTCGGCATCCGGTGGGTGGTTGGGTTGATCCGCAGGTGAATGTTCTTGTCGGGACGCTGGCGCTGCCCGTCTGCCCCGGCCCATCCGCCCCGGGGCAGACGGGAGGTCGTCGTCCTCACCGGCCTCGATCCGGGAGAGCGCCACCTGGGCCGCCGGCCAGCTCTGGGCCGCCGCCTTGCGGAACCACCGCAGCGCCTCGCCCCGGTCCGGCTCGACGCCGTGGCCGTGTTGATGAAGGGTGCCCAGCGCGCACTGCGCGGCGGCCAGCCCTTGCTCGGCGGCCTTGCGCATCCAGCTCAGCGCCTCCTCGGGCGCCTGAGCCTGGAGCGCCTGAGCGCCCAGAATCCACTGTGATTCGGCAACGCCCAGTGCCGCGGCGCGCCGGTGGTGGGCCTCGGCCAAGGCGGCGTGGGCGCTGCCGTGCAGCCGGGCAAGCCGGTAGAAAGCCCGGGGGTGACCCTGCTCGGCGGCCTTGGTGAACCACTGAAAGGCCGCCTGATCGCTCTGGGCGACCGAAGAGCCCGATTCGTAGCGGGTCCCCAGCAGGTACTGCGCGGCGGGCAGGCCGCGTTCGGCCGCCTTGCGGACCCAGGCCAGGGCCTGGACGTAGTTGCGCTTGACGCCCACGCCGTTGGCGTACATCAGCCCGAGCTGGTACTGCGCCTGTGGCAGGCCCAGGCGGGCGTCTTTCAGCGTTTCCGTGAAAGCCTGCTTCGGGTTCTGATCGATCTTGGACGCCATGGGGCCGATGCTGAACGGTGCTGAAGGGGCGGTGAGGTGGGTGCGGTCGTTCGCGGGAGATGCTGTGAGGCCGTGGTCCTGGCGCTCAGGGTTCGCGGATGGCCTCGTTGAGGCCCTTGGTCAGCGGCCACGCCAGGTAAGACAGCACCGAGCGCTTGCCCACCACCACCTCGGCGGTGAGGGTCATGCCCGGCATCAGGTGGGCGTCGGGCTTCATGTTCTTGAGTCCCTCCGGACCCAGCAGGATGCGGGTGAGGTAGTAGGCATCCTGGGCCGATGACCGGGCGCTCGGCTCGTGGCGGAAGGCGTCCTGGCTGAGCGAACGGACCTTGGCCTCGAGCGCGCCGTGCCGCTGGAAGGGGAATGCGTCCAGCTTGACACGGACCTCGTCGCCCGGCTTGATGTAGCCGATGTCGCCGGAGCCGATCTGTGCCTCGACCTCGAGCGTCACGTTCAGGGGCACCAGGGTGAAGAAGGTTTCTGCCTCGCGCACGATGGAGCCCGGCGACAGCTTGGCGATCTCCAGCACCACGCCGTCCACCGGCGCCACCAGGGTCACCAGCTTCTGGCGCTTGTCGGCCTTCTCGAGCTGCTCCTTGAGGGCGTCGCGCTCGCGCGTGATGCCCAGCAGGTCTTCCATGGTCTTCTGGCGCCAGCCGCGCTCGAAGGCGGATTTCTCCCCCTCGAAGGCAGCCACCTCGCGGCGGATCTCCTGTTCGCGGCTGGCCACGAGCTCGAGTTCGCGCTCCACCTCCTTGGTGCGCTGCTGGGCCTCCAGCAACTGCAGCGGGGCGCCGAACTTCTGCGCCACCATCTTCTCCTGCATGCCCTCGATCTCGCGCAGCGAGCGCAAGCGCGAGGCGATGAGCTGCTGGTCCTGGCGGTTGGTGGCCAGGGCGGCCCGCAGCTTGGCTGCGGTCTCGGCCAGCCGGATCTGCTGCGCCCGGTAGTTGGCACGGCGCTCGCCCTGCAGGCTGGCCTGCAGCCGGGTGTCGGCGGTGGGGGCGCGGGCCACGGCCGCGGCGTCGCCTGAGAGCTCCTCCTCCAGGCTCTGGATCTGGGTCTGGAGGCTCTCGAGCCGCACCCGGAGCTGCGATTCGTCGGCCGCCACGAAGGTGGCGTCGAGGTGGGCCAGCAGATCGCCGCGGCGCACCACCTGGCCGGGGCGCACGTCCACGCTCTGGATGATGGAGGTCTCCAGCGGCTGCACCACCACATTGGGCAGCGGATTGACCAGCCGCCCCTGCGCGGTGACCACCTGGTCCACCTCGGCCAGGGTGGCCCACACACCGGCCGCGATCAGCGCAGTGACGAGCGCGTGGACCGTGAACTGCGCGATGCGCGGCACCGGGCTGCGCTCGATCTCGTCGGCGTCCGGCAGGTATTCGACGACGGTCTTGCCCGGACGGCGGCGCGCGCCCAGGCTCCACCGCCGCTTCACAGGTGGCTTGTCTGCTGGTTCCATAAGTGCTGGTAGGTCTCGCACCGCCCGAGCAATTCCTCGTGGCGGCCGCTGTCGACCAGGCGGCCGTGTTGCATCACCAGGATCGCGTGGGCGTTGACCAGGGTGGAGAGCCGGTGCGAGATCATGATGACCGTTCGGCCGACCGCGATCTTAGAGAGGTTGCGGATGAAGATGGCTTCGCTTTCCGGGTCGAGCGCGCTGGCGGCCTCATCGAGCACCAGGATGCGGGGCTTGGCAAGCAGGGAGCGCGCGATCGAGAGGCGCTGCTTCTGCCCGCCCGACAGGTTGGAGGCGTTCTCTTCCAGCTGGGTGTTGTAGCCCTGGGCCATGCGCTCGATGAATTCGTCGGCGCCGGCGGCCTCGGCGGCGGCCACGATGTCCTCGAAGCTGGCCTCGGGGCGGGCGATCGCGATGTTCTCGCGGACCGTGCCCCGGAACAGGAAGTTCTCCTGCAGCACCACGCCGATCTGGCGCCGCAGGTGGGCGAGCTCGATCTCGCGCGCATCGGTCCGGTCGAAGCGGACGATCCCCTCCTGCACCGGGTAGAGCCCCTGGATGATCTTGGTGAGCGTGGTCTTGCCCGAGCCGCTGCGCCCCACGATGCCCACCACCGAGCCCGCCGGGATGGTGAAGGTGGTGCGGTCCAGCGCCGTGGCGGAAGAGCCGGGGTAGCGGAAGGTCACATCCTCGAAGGAGATGTCGCCGGCCAGCTGGGGGCGCAGACCGCCCGCGCCGGCGCGGCCTTCCGGGGCGCGGTTCATCACCTCGCCCATCATGCGCACCGAGAGCGCCGCCTCCTGGTATTCGTTGACCAGGCCCACGATGGCGATCAGCGGCGACATCACCCGCCCCGAGAGCATTTGGAAGCCGATCAAGGCGCCCACGGTCAGGGTCTGGTCGAACACCTGCTGCGCGCCCACGATGATGATCACCACCGGCATGAGTTTGCCCAGGAAGTCGGTGATGGCGTTGCCGGTGATGGAGATCTTGCCCACCCGGAAGTGCATGTTGATGGCCTGCGCCGAGCGCTGGTCCCACAGGCGGCGCTGGTTGGGCTCGATGGCCAGGGCCTTGACCGTGCGCATGCCGTGCACGGTTTCCACCAGCATGGATTGTCGCTCGCCCTCGGCCTGGTAGAGCGCGGCCAGCCGGCGGTTGTAGGCCGGCACCATCACCCCCACGATGGCGGCGATCATCAAGGCAAATGAGAGCGTGATCATCGCTAACTGCACCGAGTAGGCAAACAGCAGCGGCAGGAAGATCAGCAGGGAGGTCAGGTCCAGCGCCGAGAAGAACATGCGCCCGGTGAGGAAGGAGCGGATCTTCTCCAGCTGCTGCATGTGGCGGGTGATCACGCCCGCGGTGGTGGACTCGAAGTAGTCGATGGGCAGCGACATCAGGTGAGCGAAGGTGCGCCTTGTCAGGCGCATGTCGATCTTGTTGGTCGCCGACAGCGTGAGCATCTGGCGCAGGAAGCCGAACACCGTGTCGAAGAAGAGCGCTGCCACGATGCCCACGCCCAGCGCCCACAGCGTGGACATGCCCTGGTGCACCAGCACCTTGTCGATCACCAGCTGGAAGAACATCGGCGAGGCCAGGCCCAGCACATGCATGGCCACGGCGGCGATGGCGATGTCGCGCAGCGCCTTCTTCTGCTTCAGGATCTCGGGGATGAACCAGCGAAAACCGAAAGGCTGGGAGGCTTCCGGCAGGTTGTTCTGCCGCTTGAGCAGGAAGACCTCGCCCTTCCAGCGCTGGCAGAAAGTGGCCTCGTCGATCAGCAACACCTCGGTCGGCCGGTCGGCCAGCGGGTTGAGCACCGAGATCCGCCCTGCGGCCTCGGCGCCTTCGCCGCCGTTGGCGCTGACCACGATGACGCTGCTGCCGTCTTCCATGCGGGCGATCAGGGGGAAGACGCCACCCTGGGCCAGCAGGCCCGCCCAGCTGAGCCGGTCATGCCGGGCCTTCAGGCCGATGTCGCCGGCGATGCGCAGCACGGTGGCCTTGCCGGGCTCCTCGCCCGCCAAAGCGTAGTCCTCGATCAACCGCTCCGGGTTGATGGACAGGCGATGGTGCTGAGCAACGGCGCTCAGGCACTGGATCGTTGAATGGGGGAAGCGAGTGTCCATAGGAGTGTGCCCACGAGTTCAGCACACCGCCGGTTGCATTCATCCGGCGAAGAGGCGGGGGTTTCTCCCCTTCATCCGCACGACCGCTGTGCGGCGCCCCGCAGGGCCGCCCGGCTGGAGCGCTCAGTGCATGTGGATGCCGCCCTGCGCGCGGCCCTTGCCGGCGCGGGCCGGGGGGTTGCACAGGCCGCAGACGAAATGCTTGCCGATCTCGTGCGGGTGGGTCACGAAGTGGCCGCCGCAGTGGGAGCACTCGGTCATGGTCAGCATGCCGTTGTCGATGAACTTCACCAGCCGCCAGGCGCGCGTGACCGACAGCAGCGCCTCCAGGCCCTGGGATTCCGTCTGCTCGAGGTAGAGGCCGTAGGCCTTGATCACGGTGTCGATCTCGTCCAGCGCCGCAGCCTTGTTCAGGTACTCGTGGATATTGAGGAAGAGGCTGGCGTGGATGTTGGGCTGCCAGGTCATGAACCAGTCGGTGGAGAAGGGCAGCTGGCCCTTGCTCGGCGACTTGCCGGCCACTTCCTTGTAGAGACGCAGCAAGCGCTCGTAGGACAGATCGGTCTCCGACTCCAGCACCTGCAGGCGGGCACCGAGCTGGATCAGCGTGACAGCGCGTTCAATCTGACGGGCTTCGGTGAGGATGCTCTTGGTGCGGGCCATGGTCGTTCTCCGGGAGGTGCTGTGGGGGGTTCAGGGGTGCGGGTGGTTCAAGCCGCTTCCTGGTGGCGCCCGGCCATCAGGATGTTGGCGTGCAGGCGGCTCACGCTGTCGTTGGCGCTGGCGCCCTTGCCGTGGTTGGTCAGCAGGCCCCACACCAGATCGTCATCCACCCGCATGCGGCACAGCAGCGTGTTGCCGGAGGAGATCTTCATCATCTGCCCGGGGCTGAGCAGCCCGATCACATCGGCCGTGTCCTCCGAGATGCCCAGCCGGAACAGCGCCTGGTCGCGGTCGGTGCGGATCAGGCTCTGCGCCAGCATCAGGTAGGAGAGATTGGCTTCGCGGATTTCGGAGAGGATCTGTTCGGCGTTCATGGGCGGGTCCTTCGTGTGATCTGGCGGGTGTTGGGGGTGGGTCGTTTCAGCTTGTTGCTTTTGCGTTCACCGTGAAACGAACTGTAGGGATGGGAATTGGCAGGCGATATCGGCCCATTTCCGTCGCGGGCGTCGGGTGGGCGCCAGGGGGCTTGTCAGGAAAAGTCCTACACGGCTGTCGTCCACGGCCCTTCATTTCCCGGGCGATGTGCCGAAAAGCAAAGGCGGAGTGGTTGGATCCGGTGGCCCCCAAGGCGCATAGCGGCTTGGGGGCTACCCCAGCAGCACCGCCGCCTCGGCGGAAATTCAGGGAAGACGGAAAAAAACACCGGCAACCCTCAAGTTCTAAGTAGGCGGTTCGATAACCAAATCAACGGGGGTCAGGCAACTGGCCTCCGGGGTCCGGAGCCCAGCCGGCCGAAGCGAAGACGAGGGTCACCATAGAACCTGCCCTCGACCTGACCAACGGATGACTGTCCCGGGCGCAGCCAGCGAAAGCTGGCACGGCAAAGCCGGCGTCTGCCGGGAGTCACCTCAACCGTTAAGGAGATTTCATCATGGGTATGTCGATCAACACCAACGTCATTTCGCTGAACGCTCAGCGCAACCTGTCGGCCTCGGCGAGCTCGCTGGCCACCTCGATGCAGCGCCTGTCCTCGGGTCTGCGTGTCAACAGCGCCAAGGACGACGCCGCCGGCCTGGCCATCGCCGAGCGGATGAGCGCCCAAGTGCGGGGCTCCAACGTGGCCATCCGCAACGCCAATGACGCGATCTCGCTCTTCCAGACAGCAGAAGGCGCGATGGGGCGTGTCACCGAGAACCTCCAGCGGATCCGTGAACTGGCCGTGCAGTCCGCCAACGGCACGCTCGAAGACGCGACCGACCGCGCCAACCTGCAGGTCGAGGTCGACGAGCTCGTGGCGGAGATCACGCGGATCGGCGATGCCACCAAGTTCAACGGCGTCAATCTTCTGGACGGCAGCTTCACGGGTGAAACCTTCCAAGTTGGTGCCGATGGCACTGACGTCATCACCACCACCAACGACTTTGATATGTCGGGTCTGACCTCTCTGGCTGCCGCCATCGGCACCCAGGCCGGCGCCACCGCCGCCATCGCCTTGGTGGATGCTGACCTCGACACGGTGAACACCGCCCGTGCCCAGGCCGGCGCGGCGCAAGGTCGCTTCGAGGCGGTGGTCACCCAGCTGCAGGTCTACAGCGAGAACACGGCTGCGGCACGCGGCCGGATCATGGATGCCGACTTCGCCGGTGAAACCGCGAACATGTCGCGTGCCCAGATCCTGCAGCAGGCCGGCACCGCGATGGTGGCCCAGGCCAACCAGCTGCCCCAGCAGGTGCTGCAGCTGCTGCGCTGATCGCGGCAGGGGATCGTGTTTCGAAGGGGCCCCGCGGGGCCCCTTTCTTGATGGCTGAGAACTGGGGGTGTTCAGGCGGGCTTTTTCTTCTTTCACCGTGTGGCGATGTTTTGACAATGGACACCAGGCAGGCAAAACGACGTGGAGCCTGTAAACCCGACCCTTGAGGGTCCGTCCCGTCATCCAAGCCCGGAGAGTCGAACATGGCCCAGACAATCAACACCAACGTTATTTCGCTGAACGCCCAGCGCAACCTCAATACATCGCAATCGTCCTTGTCGACGTCGATGCAGAGGTTGTCATCGGGTCTGCGCGTCAACAGCGCCAAGGACGATGCCGCCGGCTTGGCGATCGCCGAGCGGATGAACGCCCAAGTCCGCGGATCGAACGTCGCCATCCGCAATGCCAACGACGGCATCTCGCTGTTCCAGACGGCCGAGGGGGCGCTGGGGCGCATCGGTGAAAACCTGCAGCGGATCCGTGAACTCGCGGTGCAGTCTGCCAACGGGTCCTTGGCCGATGCCGACCGGCTGTATCTGCAAGCCGAGGCGGACCAGCTCGTCGCGGAAATCGCGCGCATTGCCACCACCGCCAAGTCCAATGGGGTTCCGCTCCTGGACGGAACTTTCACGGCGGCTTCCTTCCAGGTGGGTGCCGACGCGACCGATGTCATTCCCGTTGACAGTTTTTTGCCGGCGTTCAATATGTCGGCCCTGGCGGCCTACGCCGCCGCCGACATCAGCACAGCGACGGGCGCGACAGCGGTGTTGACCGCGACCGACATCGACCTGGGTTTGGTGAATACCGCGCGCGCAAACTCGGGCGCGCTGCAAAGCCGCTTCGAAGCGGTGGTGACGCAGTTGCAGGTCTATTCCGAGAACACCGCAGCCGCCCGCGGTCGGATCATGGATGCCGACTTCGCCATGGAAACCGCCAACCTCTCGCGGGCCCAGATCCTCCAACAGGCCGGTACCGCCATGGTCGCCCAAGCCAACCAAGTGCCGCAACAGGTGCTGCAGTTGCTGCAGCGTTGATGAGCGATCGTCGGGAAGCGCCCGCATTGCCCGCTCGCCTCTGGCGTCGGGTTGAACGCTGGACGCCAGCTTGCCTCGGCCGCTGACGGCGCAGCGCAAAAGGATTCCTTGAATGGCCAGCATCACCTCCCCGGGCGTCGGCAGCGGCCTGGATGTCAGCGGCATCGTCACTCAGCTGGTGGCGCTGGAGCGCGCGCCCTTGCAGAAAATGCAGGCGACCGCCACGCAGATACAGACGCGGATTTCGTCCTACGGCAAGGTCCAGGGACTGATTGCGGCCGTCGACGACGCCGCCACCGCCCTGGGCAGCAGCAGCCTGTGGGGCCAGACCACGGCCACCTCCGGCGACGCGGGCTCGGTGGGCGTGACGACCACCGGGTCTGCCGCCGAGGGTTCCTACAGCGTGCAGGTGGACCAGCTGGCCAAGGCGCATGGACTGGCTTCCAGCGCCTTCATAGACAGCAGCGTCGAGCTCGGTGGCGGAACGCTGAAATTCGAGTTCGGGAGCTGGGACGCCGGTCAGACGACGTTCACCGCCAACGCCAGCGCCACGGCGGTCGATGTCGTGATCGACCCAACCGCCAGTTCCCTGGCGGAGGTGCGCGACCAGATCAATGCCGCGAATGCCGGCGTCACCGCGGTGATCTTGCGTGACGCCTCGGGCGCCCGGCTGTTGTTGCGCTCCTCGGCCACCGGCGAAGAGAGTGCCCTGCGCATCAGCGCGACCGACAGCCTCGGGGATCCCCTGGCGAGCGGTGTCGGTCTCGGCGCGCTGGCCTTCGATCCGCCCAACGGCGGGACCGCCATGACCCAGACGCAGGCCGCCCAGAATGCGCTGGTCAACGTCAACGGCATCGACATCGAGTCCACGAGCAACACGCTCACCGAGGTGCTCGATGGCGTGAACCTCACCCTCATAAAAGCAACGACCTCGGCTGTTGAGATCACGGTATCCGTCGACAAGGCGGCCATGCGATCGGCGATCGACAGCTTCGTCAAGGCCTACAACGAGCTCAACACCTTCATTGCGCAGCAGACCCGGTATGACGAGGCCAGCAAGGTGGCCGGTCCTTTGCAGGGTGACAGCGCCGCCATTCGCTTGCGCAGCCAGTTTCGGAGTTCCCTCGGCGATCTCAGCGAGGCATCGACCGTTTTCACGCGCCTGACCGATATCGGTTTCGATGTCCAGAAGAATGGTTCGATCAAGATCGATGCGACCAAGCTGGACGCCGCGCTCGATGACCTGCCCGAACTCACCAAGCTCTTTGCAGCCGATGACGGTGACTCCCTGACCAACACGGGGGACGGCTTTGGGAAGCGGTTCGAGGATCTGGCGGACGACGCCATCGGTTTTGAGGGCACGGTGCCGAGCCGCACCGAGGGACTGCAGCAAAGGCTTTCGCAAAACCAGGACGAGCAGGACCGGCTCGAGGAGCGGGTCGCCCTGGTCCAGCAACGCTTGCTGCGCCAGTACACAGCGCTGGACACGCAGATGAGCCGCATCAAGGGGCTCTTCAATTCCGTGAGCGCGCAAATGGCGTCGTTGAGCAACAACGGCGGTTGAGTGAGCTTCGGGCGTGAAGCCACCTGGCGGGTGGCAGGGATCTTCGACCCCCTTCCCAACAGAATTCACGATCCGTTCGCGGCGGCGCTCAAGCCCAGCCCCCGATCAGCCGATAAGTTAGCCATACCGACTTGAGAGGCTGCTCACCATGTTCACCGCCCGCGCCCCCTATGCGAACCCCCGCTCCCAGATGCACTCGATGGCTTACGCCCGCGTCGGTGTCGAGACCGGGGTGAACGGTGCTTCGCCGCACCAGCTGGTGGCCATGCTCTACGCCGGTTTGCTCGACACCCTGGCCCGAGCCCGCGGTGCGCTGCGGGAAGGTGATCTCGGCCGCAAGGCCACCGAAATCTCGAGGGCCGTTCGGATCGTCGATGAGGGCCTGAAAGCCTCGCTGAACCCGGCCGGAGGCGATCTGACGGTGCGCTTGAACGAGCTCTACGGCTACCTCGCCCTGCGCCTGACGCAAGCCAATCTGCGCAGCGACGAGGCCTTGATCGAGGAATGCGTGCGCCTGATCGAGCCTCTGCGCGACGCCTGGACTTCCATCCGCCCGCAGGTGGATGCGGCGGCGGGCCGCTCTTGATCCTGGACTGTGACCGGGATAACGCCATGCAAACGGTCTTGCTTCAATACTACGAAGCCATCGAGCAGGCCAGCGAGCAGATGCTTTCGGCCGCGCGGGATGGCGACTGGGACCAGGTGGTCAAGCTCGAGGGGGCCTGTGCGCTGCTGATCTCGCAGCTCAAGCAGGCGGCTTCGGTCCAGGATCTGGGGCGCGACGAGCGCCAGCTCAAGGGCCGGATCATGCAACGCATCCTGGTCAACGACGCCGAGGTGCGCACTTTGGCGGAACCTTGGCTGGAGGATCTTGAGCAGTTGTTCGTGGGACGGCCTAAAATATTGCATTGAGGACCGGTTGTCATCCGTTGGCGCGGTCCGTCTCCTTTTTCTCGAGCAGGCCCCAAGATGGAAACCATGCCGATGCCCCTGGACTCGATGGCCGGGGATGATTCCGAGCTGACCGAGTTCCGGGTCGAGTCCCCCGTCGAGATCGCAGAAATCCTCAAGCGGCTGGCCGATGCCAGCATCATGTTGACCCTGAGCACGCCTTCGGGCGACAGTGTCATGGCGACCGTGTGGTCCATGGACCCCCAGCGCGACCTGCTGTCCTTGAGCGTGGGCGCCTCGGAAGAGGCGGTGCGGCGCGTGCTCGCCGGCGGCGAGGTGGTGGCGGTCGGCTACAACGAGAGCATCAAGCTGCAGTTCATCCTCAGCGGTGCAGACCTGACGCGTGGCGACACCCATCTCACGCTCAACACGGGTTTCCCCAAGCTGGTGTTCCGCTTCCAGCGCCGCGATTCGTTCCGGGTCCGGCCGCTGATGAATGCCAGCCCGGTGGCCCTGATCGCCCATCCGGCCAAGCCCAGCCTCAAGGCGGAGTTGCGGGTGCTCGATGTCAGCATCGGCGGTGTCGCGCTGCTCCTGCCGGACAGTATCCCTCCGATCGAGGCGGAGGCGCGCATCTCGCAGGCCCTGATCACGCTCGACGGGGACACCCGACTGCGGGTCGACCTGATCGTGCGCCGGGTCTCGCGCCTGGGGGATGACGGCAAGGGCGGCGACAAGGGCTTGCGCCTGGGCTGTGAGATGGTGCGCCTCGGCGGCCAGGACGAGCGGGCGCTGCAGCGTTACATTGACCTGACCCAGCGGCGCCGCCGCATGCTGGCGATCTGAGTCGCCCTCGGGCCGGGCCTCAGCGCTTGCTGCGCCCGCCGGGCCGCAGCATCCACACATTGCCGAGCACCGCCAGGGCCACGCCCAAGACGGTTTCCCAGCCGGGCTGGTAGCCCTCGAGCGCGATCGACACGGCAATCGCCAGCACCGGGGCGGCCACGCCCACCGCCGACGAGGGGCCCGGGCCGACCCGGTCCTGCAGTGTCAGGAAGGCGGCGAAGGTGAGCACCGAGCCGGCCACGGCCAGGTAGAGCAGCGCGGCCCACCAGGCGGGCGCCTGCAGGGGCGAGGGCGGCAGCACCGGCACGGTGGTTGAGCCCCAGCCCAGGCCTTGCACCACCGCCAGCACGACCAGCGACGACAGCCCGCCATAGACCATGCCCCAGCCCAGGGCCGGCCACATGGGCAGGCCGCGGCTGCGGTTGCGGCTGGCGGTCAGGCTGCCGACCGAGGACAGCAGCACCGAAGCGGCGGTGAAGCCCACACCAATCATCACGGCCTGGCCGGTGCCGGCGCGGCCGAATTCCGGCGCGAAGATCATCGCCACCCCGGCCACGCCCATGACGCCCCCCGCCAGGAAGCGGCCGGTCACCGCCACCCCCCAGATCACGCGGGCGGCCAGCCCGTTGATCAGCGGGCTGGCCGAGTAGCCCACGGCCACCAGCCCCGAGGGCAGATCGCGCTCGGCGTGGTAGACGCACACATAGCTGAGCGAGTAGAGAAACACCCCCTGCAGCGCGCACAACGCATGCTCGCGCAGGCCGAAGCGCCGCCGGCCCTCTTGGTGGCTTTGGCGGCTTTGCCAGGCCTGCCAGGCCAGCACCAGCAGCCCCGCCAAGCCGAAGCGCAGCGCCACGCCGAACTCCGGTGCGCTGCCGTTCACCTGCCAGGTGATGACATGCCAGGTCGTGCCCCAGACGCCCACGCACAGCGCAAACAGCTGCCAGTCGGCCAGCCGGTCGATCAGGCTGCTGCGGACCGGCTGGGCGGTCGAGGCGCCTGAACCGCCGGGCGCGCTCAAAACTTCAGACTCGCCAGACCGGTCATGCCGGCGCGCAGCCTGCATTCCAGTCCCTGCACGACGACCGCGTTCATCCCGAAGCTCACCGCCCCGTTCACCCGCGGGTCGGTGCGGTAGGCCGCCAGCGTGTTGCCGGGTTCATGGCCGCTGACGCCGGTCTCGGGGTCGATGTTCGGCATGGGGCAGCGCGGGCAGGGCTTGACCAGCCGCAGGCGCACCGGGCCATCGGTGGTCTGGAGGTTCAGTTCGTCGAGAAAATCCTCGCCGTGGGCCTCCAGGCCGGTCAGCACCAGGTTGGGCCGAAACCGCGCCATGGGCATGGCCGGTACGCCCCGGGCCGCCAGGCGCGCATTGAGCGCATCCAACGAGGCCTGCGAGATCACCAGCAGCGGAAAGCCGTCGCTGAAGGCGGTCTCGGCGGCGATGTCGCCGGTCCAGGCGGGATCGGCCAGGCGCCGGTGTTCGGGGTCGAACCGCACCAGTCTCAGGGGCTGGCCGAGGAAATTGCCGAACCATTGCGCGGCCAGGTCGCCCATGTCGAAGGCGGCCACCTCGTCGCCCCAGACCCGCACGCGCACGGCCTGCTCCACCGTGTCGAGCCGCAGGTGCAGCGCCAGCATGCCGGGCGCGCGCAAGACCAGTTCGCTGTGGCGCAGCTCGCAGCGCACCAGCGCCAGGCGCGGCAGTTCGCGCTGGCTCAGAAACTCGCCGTCGGCGTCGACCAGCATCCAGGCGCGGTCGAATTCGAAGCCGGTCTCGGTGACCAGCATCTCGTCCAGCGTGATGCCCCCGCAGGACTTCACCGGGTAGGCGTGCAGCGAGGCGATCGTGAAGGGCAGGGTGGCGGGGGCGCGGTCCATGGGCTGATTATCCCGAGCCGCCGGTCGAGCGGTGAGTGGGTCTCCCGGTGGGCCCATCGGTCGGTTCATGGGTCGGTTCATGGGTCGCTTCATGGGTCGGTTTATCAGGGGCTTCTCAGAGACGCTCCAGGGCCAGGCGGCTGCCTACAATCGATTCGCATGAAAGACACCACCCCGACCTTCGACGTTTGCGTGCGCGGTCGCGGTGCGGTGGGGCAGGCGCTGGCCCTGTCGCTGGCGCGGCTCGGCCTGCGCGTGGCGCTGGTGGCGCCGCCCGTTGCCTCGCAAGCGGGCCGGCCCGGGGCGCCCGATGTACGCACTTATGCGCTCGGCGCACGCGCCGTGGCCCTGCTCGGGCAGCTGCGCGTCTGGGACGCCCTGCAGGCGGCCCGCCCCGGCGCAGCCACCCGCGTCACCGGCATGCAGATCGCGGGCGATGCCGGCGGCGAGCTGGCCTTCAGTGCCTGGCAGCAGCAGGTGCGGGAGCTGGCCTGGATCGTCGATGCCGCAGCCCTGGAGCGCGAGCTCGCGACCGCCCTGCGCTTCGCGCCCCATGTCACTCTGACCGAGGCCCCGGTGAGTGCCGCGCTCACCGCCTGGTGCGACGGGCGGGACGGTGCGGCCCATGAGGCCCTGGGCATCAAGGTCGAGCGCGTCGATTACGGCCATCGCGCCATCGCCGCCCGCCTGGTCTGTGACCGGCCGCACCAGGGCATCGCGAGGCAGTGGTTCCGCTCGCCCGATGTGCTGGCGCTGCTGCCCTTCGACCAGGACGAGCAGCCGGGCTACGGCCTGGTCTGGTCGCTACCCGAGGCGCAGGCCGACGCGCTGATGGCGCTGGGCGAGACCGACTTCGAGCAGGCCCTGGCCGAGGCCACCCAGGGTCCCAGCCCCCATTCAATACCGGCGGCGGGCAGCCCGGGCCGGCTCGCACTGGCCGGTCCGCGCGCGGCCTGGTCGCTGCGCCTGGCCCGCGCCACCCGCTGGCATGGCCCGGGCTGGGTGCTGCTCGGGGATGCCGCGCATGTGGTCCACCCGCTGGCCGGGCAGGGGCTGAACCTGGGTCTGGCCGATGTCGACACGCTGGCGCGGGTGATCGCCGAGCGGCAGCAGCGCGAGGCCTGGCGACCGCTCGGCGACGAGCGTCTGCTCGCCCGCTATGCCCGAGAGCGCGCCGCGCCCACCTGGCTGATGGGCCGCTTCACCGACGGTCTGTGGCAGCTCTTTGCGCAGGACAATGCGGCGCTGAAGGAACTTCGCAACCGCGGCCTGAGTCTGGTCAACCGTCTGCCGCCGCTCAAGCGCTGGCTGGCCAGTCAGGCGCTGCAGGGCTGAAGCCCCGGTCACCGCGTCCCTTCCCCCTTTTTCAAGGACACCCCATGAACTTCAAGACCTTCGCCCTGGTGGCGGGCGCCGCGCTGGCCATCGCCGCCAGCCTCACCTTCACCCTGGGTCTCTCGACCCCGGTCTGGGCCCAGGTTCCGCAGGAAGCGACGATCCGCAAGCTGCTGGCCGAGCGCTTCACCGACCTGCCCAAGATCGATGAGGTGTCCAAGGCGCCGATGCCGGGCCTCTTCGAGGTGCGGGTGGGCTCTGACCTGTTCTACACCGACGCCGAGGCGTCCCACCTCATCATGGGCGGCCAGATCCTCGAGACCAAGACCCGGCGCAACCTCACTGAGGAGCGCATGAAGAAGCTCACGGCCATCGACTTCGCGAGCCTGCCGCTGAAGGACGCCATCGTCTGGAAGACCGGCACCGGCAAGCGCCGCATCGCCGTGTTCGCCGATCCGAACTGCGGCTACTGCAAGCGCTTCGAGCAGGAACTGAGCAAGACCAAGGACCTGACCGTCTACACCTTCCTCATGCCCATCCTCAGCGCCGATTCCACCGACAAGTCCAACGCCATCTGGTGCGCCAAGGACGCCACCGCGGCCTGGCGCAGCTGGATGGTCGACGGCGTGCAGCCACCCGCCGCCGCCAAGTCCTGCGACACCCCGACCGAGCGCAACCTGGCGTTGGGCCGCAAGCACCGCGTCAACGGCACGCCGGCCATCGTCTTCGAGGATGGCCAGCGGGTGCCCGGCATGCTCAACGCCGCGCAGCTCGAGCAGCAACTCGTGGCCAGCAGCAAGTCTTGAGCGACATGGCGGACCCCCGACCTTTGGGCCGCTTGCCGGGTGGCCCCGCGGGCGAATCCCGGGCGGCGCCGCGTGAGGGCGGGGCCGCGACCCCCACCACCGCGCCGTCCGCGCTGACCTCGCGGCTGGGTTACGCCGGGCTGATCCCCTTCGTGCTGGGGGCCTTGCTGATCTGGTCGGTGCGGCCCGATGCCCATCCTCATGTGGTTGACGCGCTGGCCAAGTACGCGGCGGTGATCGTGTCCTTCCTGGGTGGTATGCAGTGGGGGTTGCGGGTGAGGGCGACAGAGCCCGCCGCCCCGGCGGGCGACTCGGTCGGCTTCCTGTGGGGGATCCTGGCCTCGCTCGCGGCCTGGGTTGCCGTGGTGATGCCCGCCTATGCCGGTCTGGTGTTGCAGGGCCTGCTCCTCATCGCCTGCTACGCCTTTGACCGCCGCAGCTACCCCGCGCTCGGCGCCGGGGGCTGGCTGACCCTGCGGTTTCGCCTGACCGCGGTGGCCAGCCTGAGCTGCTTCATCGCTGCGGCCGGCAGCTGAGCGGCCATGCAGCACGCGGCCCCGCCGGCTCGTGCGCCCCAGGTGGCGCTGCGGTGGGTTGCTGGCCCTGAGGTCCGTCCTTGATCCGCTACCGCCTCGATCTCGATGCGCCCGAGGGGTTGCAGGCCCATCGCTTTCGCGTCACCCTCACCGTGCCGCAGCCGGCCACCGAGCAGCGGCTCAGCCTGCCGGCGTGGATCCCCGGCAGCTACCTGGTGCGGGAATTCGCCCGCCACCTCTCGCGTGTGGAGGCCCGCCAGGGCGGCCAGGTGCTGCCGCTGGAGCAGCTCGACAAGGCCACCTGGCAGGTCCGCTGCACCGGCCGCGGCGCGCTGGTCCTGAGCTACCTCGTCCATGCGCATGACGCCTCGGTGCGCGCTGCCTGGCTGGACACCCAGCGCGG
>CAISYQ010000287.1 GCA_903889735.1 uncultured Methylibium sp. | reverse complement strand
GCAGGTAGCGCTGGGTGGACATGGCAGCGCCGCCGACCGGAGCGATCAGGCCGGTGTGCGGCGTCTCGGCATGGGGGCCTCCGCCTTCGCGGAAGTTTTCGCCAAAACCCGGGAAGCCCGCCGTTCCGTGGCGCGAGAAGACGCTGTTGCGAAAACACGCGACACACAACACATGCCTGGCCAGACCATGCGACAGCGCCATGGCTGCATGCTGCAGCACGGTGGCACAGAACCGGCCATGTGACCAGGTCTGCGAGGCAAAGCGAACCTGCAGTCCGAGCAGCCGGGCCACTTCGTCGTAGTCCAGCCCCCGCGGCGAACCGATATGCACCAGCAGTCCGTCGAGGTCGGCGCGTTGCAAGCCGCTGTCTTCCAGTGCAGCGGAGATCGATTGCTGCAACAGGCCCGCGCCGCTGGCAGTCGAGAAGTCACCGAAACCCACCGTGCCGATGCCGGTAATGGCCGTTCGCTTCACGCCGTGCGCTCCCAGGGGCCGGGCGGCCAGGTGGCCACGGAATCAGCCATTGGCGCCACCGGCCACATAGATGACCTGCCCGGTGATGTACGAGGCCTCGTCGCTGGCAAGGTAGCAGACCGTCGAGGCGATCTCGTCCACCGTGCCATACCGTGCCAGGGGCGTGTTCGCGATGGTGGTGGCTGTCATGTGGCGCTTGATCTCGAGTTCATGCGCGGAAAGCGGCTCCGGATTGCGCGGGATGTTGCGCGCGCCAGCATCCACGCCGCCAGGCGCAACACAATTGACGCGCACGCCGCAGTCTCCCAGTTCTTCGGCCATGCAGACGGTGATGGCATGCACGCCGGCCTTGGCCGCTGCGTAGGGAACGCGGTAGATCGAGCGGACCGCCACCGAGCCGATGTTCACGATGACCCCGGCACGGCGCTCGCGCATGTGCCCGATCACCGCCCGGCAGCCCCATAGCGTGGGCCACAACGAGCGGGTGATCTCGTGCTCGATCTGCGCCTCCTCGTATTCCCAGAACGGCTTGGCCCAGATGGTGCCGCCGACATTGTGGACCGCGATGTCGATATGGCCGTGCAGGCCGATGGCATGGTCGACCAGCTTGCGCGCGCCGGCAGCAGTCTCCAGATTGACGATCAAGGCGTCGGCATGCCCGCCGGCGGCACGGATTTCGTCGCGCACGGCCAGGCAAAAAGGCTCGTTCGCGTCCGCAAGCACGACGCGCGCGCCTTCACGTGCCATGCGCAGCGCCACCCCTTTGCCGATGCCCTGCGCAGCCCCGGTGACGATCGCCACCTTGTCAGCGAAGCGCTGCAAGGGCCCGGGGGACTGCATGCTGGCGCCCGGTGTGCTCAAAGCGGGTAGACGACATACCGGGGAATGACGATCGTGTCGAGCACCGCGCGGCGGTGCAGGAAACGGCAGCCTTCACCCTCGGCGACTATCTCGTCCTCATAGACGCCACAGGCCAGGAGGCGCGAGTCCCCCGCTTCTTCGGGTGTGAACAGCACCGAGAAATTGGTCAGCGCCCGGTAGTGATCACGCGTCACGGTATCGCGGCTCAGCCGCTGGATGAAGTGGCGTGTGCGGTAATTCTGGAAGGTACCGGCCCACACCTTGTTGACATAGAACACGCGGTC